>CADDZH010000020.1 GCA_902812455.1 Chloroflexota bacterium
CTCCTCTCTTGTACAATGTGAGCTTCAGCGTTCGATGGGATAGCGCCGGGCAATCCAGCCATGCATACCGTTTGCCAGATTATATACCTTTTTCAGGCCTGCAACCAGAGCAATTTCTGCTGCTGACGCGCTTCTTTGCCCCATAGCGCAGACAAAGATAACGGGTTCGTCCTCCGGCAGGTTCAGGTCTTTGAGCGCCTTGCCAAAGGAGTAAATCCCGTTGAGCGGCACCAGTTCGGCTTCTGGGATATGGCCTCGATCCCATTCATCTTGCTGGCGGACATCGATCACTCGCGCGCCCGACTCGATCATCTTCTTCGCTTCGTCGGTACCTATGGTAGTGTATGGAAATACTTCTTCTTCGTCTTCATATTGCATCGGCCTGCTCCTTTGTGTTTCCCTCATATTGCTCTAACCAGAGGCGCCCTAACAATGTCATGCTGATCATGTATTCATCGCCCACAAATGACATGGTCAGAAGCCCCTGGTCTTCCATCTCCCGGAAGTCGTCTGTAATCAGATAGTATTGCCTGAGCATACGTGACAGGTCGCTTTCCGGCAACTGCTTCCAGATTTGCAAAGTACGCAATACTGCCGCATATTTGTCGCTGCTATCATCAATTGCTCGCATACAAGCCTGCCCCTGCATTTCTGTCTTGCCTACGCCCGCTCAACTCATACATGGTAGTCACGTCTTTAACAGTGTATCAAATACAGCGGCGTTGGGCAAGGGCATCTTGTCATCCTTCGCTGCGCTCAGGATCTCTGTCGATCGGCAGCGGATGTTTCCCCTTCCCCTTCACGGCGTTCAGGGCTACGGCTCACGCGCTCAACATGACATGTCCCACACCGCTTTTGCCGATCTTGAATGGTAAACTTCATCATTGCGCCCATACTATGAGTGTGTTATAACTGAAGAGAAAAGAAAGAACTCGAGGAGGATTGACCTTATGATACCTGATCCGTCGCAGCCGCGCGTTCAAGCAAGCACAGTCATTCGCAACATCAAGCAACTGGTCACAGTAGCGCAACAACCGGTAGAGGGAGCCAGTGGCCCCCTGCAGGTTATTTCTAATGCAGCCCTTGCGGTGCATCACGGCGAGATTGTCTGGATAGGCCAGGATAACGAAGCTGAACCGATGTTCCAGCACGACACCGGGACATCTACCAAAGATGAGATCACTATTGTCGATACTCAGGGAGCCGTGGTAACTCCCGGGTTAGTCGATTCGCACACCCACCTTGTCTTTGCGGGTGACCGGACAGAAGAATTTCACCTGCGGCGCTCCGGCGTGAGCTACGGTGAGCTACTGGCGCAGGGACGTGGGATTATTAGTACGGTAAAGGCAACACGCCAGGCCAGCGCGGAACTGCTGACGGAGCTGGCCAAAGCGCGACTCGATACGATGCGTCACTACGGCACAACTACGGTAGAAGTCAAAACAGGCTACGGGTTGGACAAGGTCACAGAAGAGGCCTGCCTGCGCATTATCAACAACCTGAATGCGGTTGAAGAGAGTCCCCTCTACCGGCACAGCCAGATGCGGGTTGTGCCAACATTTCTCGGAGCGCATACACTTCCACCGGAGTACCGGGAGCGACGCGAGGAGTATGTGAACCTGATCATTGAGGATATGCTGCCATCATTTGTGGGCCTGGCGCATTTCTGCGATGTTTTCTGTGAGCGTGAAGCATTTACTGTTGAAGAGAGCCGGCGTATCCTCACGCAGGCAAAAGAACTTGGCTATGAGCTGAAGGTACATGCCGACCAGTTGAGTCCCTCAGGCGGGGCCAGGCTTGCAGCAGAGCTGGGCGCGGTCTCGGCAGACCATCTTGACCATGCCAGCGATGCCGATCTGGATGCGATGCGCGAGGCAGGAGTAGTGGCAACGCTTTTGCCCGGCTGCTCGTACACACTGCGCACTCCTTACCCCTCGGCGCGGCGCTTTCTTGATCGCGGCCTGAATGTGGCTTTAGCAACAGATTTTAATCCGGGAACTTCGTACTGTGAGAATTTACAGATGATCGTGGGGCTGGCGATGTCGTGCATGGACATGACGCTCGAAGAGGCACTGGCTGCTGTGACGATCAATGCTGCGCGGGCGCTTGCGTTGCAGGATCAAATCGGAAGCGTCGAAGTAGGCAAGCGCTGCGAGTTAACGCTATGGTCAATTCAGGATTATCGTGAGATTGGCTATCATTTTGGCACGAACCTGGTTCAATCGATCCTCGTTGTGAGGTAAACGTGAGGAATGTTTCACGTGAAACATTCCTCACGTTCTAAAATCATTCTTTTGGTACGGGGCGGCCATTGCGGGTAAAGAGCTCGCGCCAGTCTTTTTCATTCAACTCGACATCAAATTTTTTGGCAGCTCGTTTAATGCGCTTCCATGCCTCGTCTCGCTCTTTGTTGGTTACTCCCTGCACCTGGTCGAAACGAGCTATAGCTTCCTGGACATGACGGGCATCTACAAGTGGTTCTTTGCGCTCTTTGGGGAAGGCGTATTCACTTCCTGTGAGCTTCTCTCGTTTTTTATCTGTCAGCTTCGACATACGTTACTCCTTCTGGTAGGGTAGAACCTGGCCCCCACAAGGGAGGCCACTACATTTCTTCCTTCAGGGATAACACGTTTTTCAAAGGCATTTCGGCTATTCATGTCCTGTTTTCTTAATAACTATGCTACAATACGGGGCAAAGAGCAATGAGGCTAGAAAGGATCACTTCTATGACGAAGCTTGAATACACACACCAGTTACCAATGGAAGTTATCATCAACGGGCAGGCACTGGCCAGCGCAGAGGTGCTCGCGGTCGCTCGTTATTATGCGCGGGTTGCGCTGGGCAAGGAAGCTGTTGCGCGCCTGCAAGCTGCTCGCGCACTGGTTGACAAGATAGCCAGTGAAGATCGAAAAGTGTATGGCGTCACCACAGGCTTTGGGTACCTGAGCAAAGTTTCTATTCCACACAATCAGCTCGTAGAGCTACAACAGAATTTGCTACGCAGCCACTCTTCGGGCGTTGGAGAGCCGCTCTCTGAAGAAGTCACACGCGCTATGATGCTTTTGCTGGCGGCAAGCCTTGGACGCGGCAATTCAGGGGTGCGCGTGGAGGTTGTCGAGCTACTGCTGGGGCTGCTGAACGCCAGGGTTACACCGGTTATTCCCTCGAGGGGGTCGGTAGGAGCCAGTGGCGATCTTGCTCCGCTGGCACATCTTGGTCTTATGCTAACCGGCGAGGGCGAGGCAATCTACAATGGGCAGCGTTACTCAGGGGCAGAAGCGCTCGCACGGGTTGGGCTGGCACCGCTACATTTACAGGCCAAAGAGGGGCTGGCTCTCATTAATGGCACGCATATGATGGAAGCAGTCGCGATACTGGCGCTAGCTGATGCACAGGTGCTAATAAGAACGGCAGAAGTTGCCTGTGCCATGAGTATTGAGGGCTTGAAGGGCAGCCACGTTCCCCTGGATGCGCGCATTCACCAGCTCCGGGGCCAGCGCGGGCAGGAGATCAGCGCGGCCAGATTACGCAGTCTGGTGCGCGATAGCGAGATCAACCGTAGCCGGGGGGATTCTGCGCGAGTGCAGGACCCGTATACGCTGCGCTGCGCTCCCCAGGTTTTTGGGGCAGTGCGCGATGCTATCGATTATTGTGCAGCCATTTTTGAACGCGAGCTTGGGGCTGTGACCGACAATCCGCTGCTCTTCCCAGAGCAAGGAGATGTGTTGAGCGGCGGGAATTTTCATGGGCAACCGCTGGCTTTAGCGCTGGATGTGCTGGCAATTGCGCTGGCACAACTGGCCAGCTTCTCAGAGCGCCGCATCTACAATTTGCTAGGCCCGCATGACTGGGATAGCGGCGGAGCACCTCTTTTCCTGACGCCCAATCCAGGCCTCGATACCGGTTTTATGATTGCGCAATACGTCGCCGCAGCGCTGGTCAACGAAATCAAGATACTGGCGCACCCGGCAAGCATTGATTCTATCCCAACATCGGCAGGCATGGAAGATTTTGTGAGTATGGGGGCTACCAGCGCCAACAAGCTGTTGCAGGTTATAGAACAGGCAAGGCAGGTTATCGCTATCGAACTATTGTGTGCTGCCCAGATGCTGGATTTCCGCAAACCCCTCAAACCAGGCGTGGGAGTCCAACAAGCCTATGAAGCAGTGCGCTCGCATGTGCCCATGCTCGAGCAAGACCGCCCACTGGCGCCCGATATCACCACGATAAGCGCTATGGCCAAAGAAGGTGCGTTTGCAGCCATAGAATAGCGAATGTTTCACGTGAAACATTCCTTCCATTGGCAAGCAATTGATTTGTGTGCAAACGGAAGGAATATGTTTCACGTGAAACATATATGGATTGGTATTTGGGGCACAAAGGCAAGCGCAAGGTGCCTTACAGCCTAGCTTGTTTTAGCCTGCGCGATATGCTACACTTCTAAGTGCAGCATGGTCAACGGGGACTGTGCTTACTCTAGAGAATGCGCCATGTACGGCGCACACGAAGGGAGTAACTATGGTGATTACCCACAACATTCCTGTGGATTCGCCCGGCTCTTCCGCAATACCGCTTTCGCTAACTGAACAACGTGCTAAAGTCAGGCAACTCCGCCACCAATTGCTTCTCCACTATCGTCCCATCCTCCAGCAAGGTGCCGGCCCAACTCGCGTCATGGCACGCATGGTTGCAGAGCTGGAGCGACAATGCCGCGAGCTAAAGATTGCTCAAGAGGTGATAGAGACTGAAATTGTCAATCGGACCATTGGAGATGTGAACCTGCGCCTGGTAACGGAGTGCGAGGGAGAACCTGGTGGCCCTGGTGATTATCGCATGCTCGCCGATGAGCTGGGGGTAGCGCTGCCCAACGAGAACATTAATGGATATATCGCCAGCGGGGAGACCTACCTCTGGCTGCAAAATCAGATGCTGGAATGCGAACGATTACTCTTAGAGCACAACTTTGACTTGCGCATCTATGATATTCTTGCTATCGGAAATCCCATCCTGCGCAACTGGCTTGCAGAAGAAATGCAACAGTGGGGACTTTCCGTCACTACGGACCAGGTCTACCTCGGCCTCGGCGCAATGGATAGCATTAACAAAGTGCTCTGCGGCTTGCGCCAGGTGTACAGGGAGCAGAATGTTACCGATTTTGCCATACTGTTTCCTGAGCCTGGTTTTGGCGTGCCAGAATGGCAGGCCCGTTCCTATGGATATCGCTTGCATTGTTTTCCGACGCTTGCCGAGAACCGCTTCAAACTTACTGCCGCGCAGCTCGACCAGTTGCTTGAAGATGATCCTCATATCCGTGTCATTTACCTGACCGTTACCAATAATCCCACCACGTTTGCCTATACACCAGATGAACTCAATGCTATCCACGCAGTCGTTCGCAAGCACCGCGATGCCGGTCAGGACGTGCTTGTCCTTGCCGATCTCGCTTATATCGGGACAGGTAAGCCTGAAGAGGATAAAGCGCGCATGGCTACATTTGCGAACCCGGATGTGATGCAACATTGCATCTTTGTAAGCAGCCTCTCAAAAACCTACACACTCACCGGAGAACGGCTTGGCTGGGTCACAGTTGGCAACCCTGCGCTAGCCCCGGAAATTGCCCCCGGCTGGTCAAATACGATGGCATCGCTTCCTTCAGACTGGCAGTTGCGCTTTATGGCGTACTTGCGCTTGATACGTTCGCGCCCATGGCTCAATGAGAGGGTGCGCGCCCTGTATCGCCTGCGCCGGCAGCGCTTTATCCGCCAGTTACAGCGCATCAACGAGCGGCAGCCCTTGTTTGCCAACATTTTCCAGGATGACGATGCCACAGTCTATAACTGGAGCGAAATGCTGCCAGGAGAAGATGCGTTCTCGCTCTTTGAGAAAACGGGCATTGCAGGGGTTCCCGGTTCCGGCTTTGGCTACACCGACGAGTACGTGCGCTTCTCCATTGGCATCATACCCGTGCCATAGGTTCCTTGACCACCAGCTAAGCTAGATGATACGCTGTAGAGGTGTAAACAGGCAGGGATACTGAATAGCAAAATGTTTCACGTGAAACATTTTGCTATTCCTTGTTTTACTTGAGAGCGCTCACCTGGGCGCGAAAGGAGAAGAAGATACATTATGGTAACACGTGTAGGCATTAATGGGTTCGGTCGCATTGGACGGCAGTCGATGAAAGCGATCCTCGAGCGACATCCCAACGATCTCGAAGTTGTCGCTGTTAACGATCTGACCGATACACAGACCAACGCGCACCTTTTGAAATATGACTCGACCTATGGCCGTTTCCCAGGAGAAATCGAAGTAACAGCGGATTCGCTCATTGTCAATGGGCACAGGATCAAAGTGCTGGCGCAAAAGGACCCGGCACAGATACCGTGGGGCGACCTGGGAGTCGAGCTGGTGATCGAATCAACCGGCTTCTTTACCGATGCTGACAAGGCTGCGGCGCACCTGCATGGGGGTGCAAAAAAGGTCATTATCACGGCTCCCGCCAAAGGTGAGGATCTCACGATTGTGCTTGGCGTCAACGAGTACATGTACGATCCGGCCAGGCATAATATCATTTCCAATGCTTCCTGCACCACCAACTGCCTGGCTCCGGCAGCGAAAGTGCTGAATGATGCTTTCGGCATCGAACGTGGGATGATGAACACCATCCACTCCTATACCAACGACCAGCGCATTCTCGACACAGTTCACAAAGACTTGCGTCGCGCACGCTCGGCGGGAATCAATATCATTCCGACCACGACGGGCGCGGCTCGCGCCTTAGCGCTGGTCATTCCCGAACTCAAGGGGCGATTCGATGGCATGTCGCTGCGCGTACCTACTGTCACCGTCTCTATTGTTGACTTCGTGGCAAATGTGCGCAAAGAGACAAACAAGGAGGAAGTGAATAACGCCTTCAAGGAAGCGGCTGCCGGTCCCCTCAACGGTATCCTCGAATATACGGATGAGCCGCTTGTTTCGATGGATTTCCGGGGAGATCCGCACTCTTCGATCGTCGATGGCCTTTCGACGATGGTGCTCGGCGGAAATATGGTCAAGGTGCTGGCCTGGTATGACAACGAATGGGGCTACTCGTGCCGCGTTGCCGACCTGGCGGACTTTATCGCCAAAAAAGGCTTCTAGTTACCCTGCGGATTATACCGGGGCATCGAGGTATGTGACCAATGAACAAGAGAACAGCCCGCGATATCGACGTTACCGGCAAGCGTGTCATTGTGCGCGTAGATTTCAATGTGCCGTTGGACGAGGAGCAGCATATTACCGACGATACACGTATTCGAGCATCTCTCCCTACCATCCAGTATTTACTGGATAAGGGAGCGGCTGTTATTCTTATGTCCCACCTGGGACGGCCCAAGGGGCAGGTTGTGGATAGCATGCGCCTGGCGCCTGTAGCGCGCCGGCTGAGTGAATTACTGGGCAGGCCGGTAGAGATGGCGCCTGACTGTGTTGGGCCAGAGGTCGAGGCAATGGCGCGAGCATTGCAGCCGGGCCAGGTATTACTGCTGGAAAACCTGCGCTTTCATAAAGAGGAAGAAAAGAACGATCCAGAATTTGCTCGTCAACTGGCTTCTTTAGGTGACATTTATGTTGACGACGCCTTTGGTTCTGCACACCGGGCGCATGCCTCAACTGAAGGTATTACCCATTACTTGCCGTCGGTGGCGGGCTTTTTGATGGAGAAGGAAATCAATTTCCTGGGGTCTGCCCTGGAACACCCCAGACGCCCATTTGCCGCGATCATCGGAGGCGCGAAAGTCTCCGACAAGATTGCAGTATTGGAGCGGCTCATAAGCATGGTTGACATCCTGCTGATCGGTGGCGGCATGGCAAACACCTTCCTCAAGGCTCAAGGCTACGAGATCGGCGATTCGCTCTATGAAGAGGAAAAGGTTCCTGTTGCTCGCGACCTGATCACGAGGGCTTACGAGCGCCACCTCGAATTTTTGCTGCCAACCGATGTGGTCATCGCCGACCGCTTTGCTGCTGGCGCAGCCTCCGGGGTGGTATCTGTCGATCAAGTGTCGCCAGGATGGCGCATTATGGATATCGGACCAGAGACGATTGCGGCGTTCCGCAAGGCTCTCGATAAAGCAGAGACAATTGTGTGGAATGGCACGCCAGGTGTAGCAGAATGGCCGGCCTTCGCTAAAGGCACCAATGCCATCATCGAGATTCTAGCCGAGCGCACACGACAGGGCGCGACCACTATTATCGGCGGCGGTGATTCGGCGGCAGCAGTTGAGCAGGCAGGCGCCGCTGACCAGATGACCCATGTTTCAACGGGCGGGGGAGCTTCTCTAGAGTTCCTGGAAGGGCGTGTCCTGCCAGGAGTTGCAGCATTGCAGGATAGGTAAACTATGACAACACCGGCACGTACCGCGATCATCGCGGGAAACTGGAAAATGCATTATGGACCCAGGCAAGCCTCGAGCTTTACCTGGGATATTCTCCCTGAACTGGGAGCGTTGGTTAGCTCAAATCCACATATATTGTGTATCCTGTGCCCACCGGCTATCTCATTAGCGGCGGTGCGGGAAGTGCTGGACGCCGATCCTTTTCCACGTATCGAACTGGGCGCGCAAAACATGTATTTTGAGGAAGAGGGAGCCTTCACAGGGGAAATCTCTCCCACAATGGTACGCGAGCTGTGCAGCACTGTTATTCTCGGCCATTCCGAACGCCGCACCTACTTTGGCGAATCCGATGAGCTGGTGAATAAAAAAGCGAAGGCAGCTCTTCACTACGGCCTGCGCCCTATTATCTGCATTGGCGAGCACGAGGATCAGCATGAGGCGGGTCAGACCGAGCAGGTAATACGCTTCCAGGTGCAGCATAGCTTCGCGGATCTTCCTGCAAACCAGGCAAAGCGCGTTGTGATCGCCTACGAACCGATCTGGGCCATCGGCACCGGCAAGGCGGCTACTGCTGAGGGGGCTGAGCAAGTGATCGCGCTCATCCGCCGGCTCTATGGTGAAATGTATGGTAATGAGGCAGCAGCAGCTATTCGCATCCTTTACGGTGGCAGCGTTACCTCGGAGAATATCAGCGAGTTTGTGGCGCAACCTGATATTGACGGCGCGCTCGTCGGCGGAGCCAGTCTCAAACCCGATTTCGTCGAGATCGTGCGCAAGACGATTGAGGTGATGAAACGGGAATAGCGTTATATTTCTATGTTAAGAACAGCTTCTATGTGATGTAAACCGTTACATAGAAGCTGTTCCATTTTTCTGGCAATTCATAGATTGCGGAAAGGCTTACTGCATGCAAATACGACCGCAGCGAGGCTACTGGCCAACTGGCGATTGGCGCGAGTCACCTCCCCACGAACAGGGCATAGACGCCGCTCTCTTATCGGGCCTAGATGCCTATATCAAAGAAACTCGCCCATACCTGGACACAATCCTGATCATCCGGCATGGCTATATCGTATTTGAGCGATATTACAAAGAATACGCCCGGCAGAGCTATCACCTGTTCCACTCGTTGACCAAGAGCATGATTTCGCTGCTGGTTGGCATCGCGCTCCAAGAGGGGTTCTTGCATAATCTCGACCAGAGCTGGGCTGAGTTCACCCCGGAATATTTCACTTCTGAGACCGATCCACGAAAGAGGCAGATCACGATCCGTCACCTGCTCAAGATGACCAGCGGCCTCAATCCTGATTTTCTCGGCTACCCAGGATACGAGCGCTACAAAGCTGATGACTGGATTTACTTTGCCGTTGAAGAACGCATCTGGGCCAGCCCGGATCAGTTCTTTATGTACTGCTCGCTTGGTTCATCTCTCCTTTCGGTCATTCTCACAAAAGCCACCGGCATGAGTACGCTGGAATTTGCCAGGAAATACCTCTTTGGCCCTCTCGGCATTGCTTCAGATGAACAGGAGGGTTTCCGCTGGGAGACTGACCCCCAGGGATATTATCTCGGCGGCACCGGCCTGCAGTTGCGAGCGCGTGATACCGCAAAGCTCGGCTATCTTGCCCTTAACAACGGCCTGTGGGACGGGCAGCAACTCCTCCCTGCTGCATATGTGCAGCAGGCCACCCGCGAGCAGAGCCAGGGCGGATATCCCGAAGCGACGGCATACGGCTACCACTGGTGGGTTGTGGAGCAGGAAGGATATCACAGCTTCTATGCTGCCGGCCTTGGTGGCCAATACATTCACGTCTTTCCAGAACTAGATACGCTCATCGTTATGTTTGCCCCGGACGAGCCTGCCCCCGGCGTCTATCACCGGCAGTTTATCCCATCGCTGTTTGTGATCCCGGCAATCAGGGATGCTTGATATCTTCTCCTGAGTAAAAATACAAGCTGAACGTACAATATTCCTGAAAGCCCAGGCGGCGATAGACATTGAGTCCCATCTGAGAAGATTGCAAGACACCAATCCGGTAGCCGAGCGATCGGGCCTCAAGTAGAGGAAAGAGTGTCATAGCTGCTCCTATCCCTTGCCGTCTTGCGCCTGGAAGGGTTGCAACATTGTAAATACCTGCAACGCCTCCACCAGGGAACAGCAGCGAGGTAGCAACAGGTTCGCCATTGAGCGAAGCAAGATAATAGCGCGGCGAGGAACTGCGCACAAAACCATACTTATTATACAGGTCGAGGAGCAAGTTGTACGCACTTTCGGGCATATCGGAGCCTGTGGTCATTACGCGCATCCATTGCTTGAGCATCTCTCCATCACTCACTTCTTCAATGCTCAGGCCCGGAGGAGTAGGAATATGCTCGTTCAGTTTCGACAGGTCAGCCGCCATCCCAGGCGCTTCATCAGCGAGGAACCAGCCGTGTGCTTGTAATCGTTGTCCTAGATCCACTGGCCGCGTGGAAGGGCCGATCATCCAAGCCATTGGTACCTGGCGAGACATGAGAAGACCGAGCAACTCGTTGGTTTTTCTATCAAAGTTATTTGACGTGAATTGAGCACGTAAGACGCCGTTGCACATCTCAAAGGGTAGACCTGAGACAAACCATGTCACCTCCGGGTTGTCGTGGATCTCTGCTCTCAACAAACGAGCCCAGCGAATACCCGCCTCTTGTACATTTGCCTCCATTGCTTTTATCAATGATGGGGTTGAGAAGTCTTCTAGGATTTCATTCATCTGTTTCATTACCTTTCTTTGTTTGTTTTATGATGGGTTCCGAGCAGATACCATGATAGAATCTTATACTTGCTATCTCCTGTCATGATCTATCTGGTATACTGATTAAAATTTTTTGCGTTATATTTTGTCCCTCGCAAGCGACATATCAGCAGACAGTTAGATCAACGTGTTAAACTTGTGCAGGAGTATGAAATATGGCTCGCATTCTCGATATTACAAGCGGACTGGACGTATCGCTGTCGCTCGAACGTTCGCGGCTGGTGGGTCTATGTGCCAGGCTTACAGGCAATGCGGATATTGCGGAAGACCTGGCCCAGGAAACGCTGCTGGAGGCCTGGCGTCACCTGAACGAGCTGCGCGACCAGGAAAAATTTACACAATGGCTTTCCGGCATTGCTCGCAATGTGTGCCTGCGCTGGATGCGCAAGCATGGACGAGATGCTACACATACTATTGAGCTGCAACCTGATGCCGGTACATCGCTGGCTGGGCTTGAGGACTGGCTGTCAGATGATTTTGACCTGGAGGTTGAACTTGAGCGCAAGGAGCTTATCGAGCTCCTGGATCGGGCGCTCGCGCTGCTGCCAGCAGAGACGCGCGCTGTGCTTATCGAGCGGTACGTACAGGAATCGCCGATTACGGAAGTAGCCGCCCGACTTGGCATCAATACCAGCGCTGCTGCTATGCGCCTGCAACGCGGCAAGCTGGCCCTTCGTAGTGTGCTGGCCAGAGAATTTGGCAGGGAGTTGGCTTCATACGAACTCGCTAGATTGGACCCTGCCAGCGCTGATAGCTGGGAGGAAACGCCCCTCTGGTGTACCATTTGTGGCCAGCATCGCCTCAAGGGGCGTTATAATCGAGAAAAAGGCGAAATCTGGTTCACCTGCCCGGTCTGCTGTCCCGCTCCACGTGATTTCCTGATGCATACGGATATGAGCAGGGTGTTGGTAGGCGTTAAGGGCTATAAACCTGCGCTGTCCAGAATGTACGCATGGGACCACAATTACTACCGGCCCAACCTCTCTGCACGCACTATACCATGCCCTGCCTGCGGTCGCCCCACCGAGCTACAACGAGGCCCTTCTGAGCATCCAAGCCTGTCACCCTGGCATCGCAACCGGCACGGCATTTTCCATCAATGCGATCGCTGCACTCCTGCGAACTACTGCTGGGAGTCTCTGGAATTCATGGTGCTGGCCCTGCCTGAAGGGCGGCGCTTCCAGCAAGAGCATCCCCGCATCCGTTCGTTGCCTCATCAAGAGGTAGAGGTGGATGGCCGTGCTGCCCTTGTGACTACTTTCGAGAGCGTGACGAATACTGATAGATTTGTGGTAATCTCGGCTCGCGATACGTATGAGCTGCTGCGGATCGTGTGACTTGAATTGCAGGTAGGGGTGAGAGAGACGAGGGCAAGCGCAAGGCCCCCACCCCATCTCCGCGCCACCCACGGTCGATAAATCGAGCCTCTACAGCCCCTACAGATACGAACGGTGGCTCGTTCGCTAAAATATCCCGGTGGTTGGTGTTATCCTATGAAAAGCTCAACAGAGATGACGCAACAGCAATTACAGCCACAACGAAGAAACATTCCGCTCTTTTCGCTCTTTGGGGCAAACACCATCTCCTATGTTGGCGATATCTTGATGCAGCTTGCTATTCCCTGGTTTGTACTGCAAACCACAGGAAGCGTGGCGAAGACCGGCATCACTGCTTTTTTTACAACATTGCCCACTATTATAGCAGCCTTTTTCGGAGCCTCACTGGTTGATAGGCTTGGCTATAAGCGTATGAGCGTGGTGAGCGATATTACCAGCGGCGTGAGCGTTGCGCTAATCCCCCTGCTCTATTACACAATCGGGCTTGCTTTCTGGCAACTGCTCGTACTGGTCTTCTTCGCCGGACTATTACAGACACCTGGCGCGACTGCACGCTCATCTATGGTACCGGACCTTGTCGCGCTAACAACGGTACCATTAGAGCGAGCCAACGCGGTTACTGACGGCATCCGGCGCGTCTCCGGCTTTATTGGAGCACCGCTCGCCGGCGTACTGATCGCGTTCATTGGAACGAGCAACCTGCTCTGGCTGGATGCCGCCAGCTTCTTCATCTCTGCTCTGCTCATTGGAGCGGCAGTGCCGGTCCTGCCTGCTATGGCGAAAAGCGAAGGAGTGCGTCAATATCTATCAGACCTGTTAGAAGGCCTGCGTTTCATACGCCGCAACTCGCTCATCCTGGCAATTGTACTTGTCTTGATGATTACCAATATGCTTGACGAGGGGCATTTTGCTGTGGTGTATCCGGCCTATGTGAAGCACTTCTTTGGTAGTGCTATCGTGCTTGGGGTGCTGGTAGCGTCGTTTGGGGGAGCAGCATTTGCCGGAACCCTCATCTTTGGAGCTATTGGTCATCGCCTGCCGCGCAGGCTAACCTTCGGGATCTGTTTCGTTCTGCTCAGTGTGCGTTTCTGGATCATGGCGCTGGTGCCGCCGCTATCGATCCTCATTATCACAAATATCATCTGCGGTTTAGCAGCCGGGCCGCTCAATCCAATCATGTATACAATACAGCAGGAGCAGGTGCCACCGGAGATGCGGGCCAGAGTGTTTGGCACTATGACAGCAGGTGGCTTTCTGGCTATGCCTTTCGGTGCTGTCCTGAGCGGTTATCTCGTTGAATGGATCGGCATCCAGCTCAGCCTGGTCGTTATAGGCGCCTGCTACCTGGCGACGACGGCGAGCCTGCTGGTGAATCCTGCGATCCGGGGAATGGAGAAGGTGAAATCTTCGTAGAGCGAAAACCGCTCGGCACGAACTCACCCTTGAGCTGGCCGGGCGCTGCATCCCTGTAGTAGAACATGCTTTGCAGCTTGATTGCATTGGCTTCGAGACCCTGCACTTCCACAATATTGAGTACTTTGCGGGAATTATCGCGCATACGCGATACGTAAACAATCACATCTACTGCTGAAGCTATCTGCGAGCGTATCATTTCAACCGGCATATGCATAGTGGCTGCCAGGCACATCGTTTCCAGTCGGAGCATGCAATCGCGCAGGTTATTGGCGTACATACAGATGAGAGCGCCTTTGTAGCCGTTGTACATAGCCTGGATCATCTCCAGAACTTCTTCACCCTGGCATTCACCCAGGATAATGCGATCAGACCTGGTACGCAGGGCATTTTTCACTAAATCACGCATGGTCGCGCCACCAGAAGCACCGGTACCGGCCAACTGGGATACGAGCGCTACGACATGCTTCTGGTTCAACTGCAGTTCTGCCGCTTCCTCGATGGTGGTAATGCGCTCCTGCAGAGGAATATAGGCACACAGGGCGTTCAAGAGAGTTGTGCGGCCAGAGGCTGTTCCGCCACAGACGACGATGTTCAGGCGAGCCTGGACGCAGGCACGGAGAAAACCGGCCATATCCTGTGATAGAGAGCCTACTTGAACCAGGTCTTCCATTGTGAAGGGCTTTTTCGAGCGTTTGCGTATGGTAATCGTTGGGCCGTTGACGGCATAAGGGGGCATGACGACATTGACAAGCGAGCCATCGGGCAGGCGCACGTCAACGATAGGACAATCAGGCCCCATATGCCGGCCAGCACGGCGCAACATATTCTCAACAATACGCAACATATGCCGGTCATCTTCAAAAGAGCAGGGCACATCTTCTATATTGCCGTTGCGTTCGACATAAGTAAAGCGCGGCCCGATCGCTGTTATCTCGTAAATGCTTCCATCTTTTACCAGAGGCTCAAGTGGGCCATAGCCGAGCACTTCATTCACGATGCTGTGCAGCAAATGCTCTGCCTCTGCCAGGCCCTGTACCTGCTGCGCAAGGGCCGGCTCGGCTCGCAAGATATCGATGGCACGCTTGCGCACAAACTCAATCAGGACGAGATCGGAGGCCGATGTGACATCAGGCTTTTGATACAATTCGCGCCAGATGCGCTCGCTAAGTCGCAGCACAAGGGGCCAGAGAGGGTGCCCAATCCCGATATATTCGCTTGATGGTGGATTGGCGGCTGCCTGTTGTTCCCTGGCAGGCGCCTGGCTAGACGCTTGCCTGGACATAGATGAAGGTGCTGGTGTAGATGCGTGCTCAGGTAGACCAGCACGGCCAGGCGCCGGAATCTTTGCTTTTAGACGAGATAGAGGTATGGTTGTATCGTCCTCGAAGATGTTTTTAGAGGAAGATTGAGATGCACTGCCTACATCATTGAGCCAGGAATCGTCCTGGCTTTCAGGCGCATCCTGCATTTTTAGCCGGGTAGAAAACGCAACACGATTTTGCAGCACCATAGTTTATCTCCATTGCAAGCGTAAAATCAGGTTGTTATAGATAATTGTCTCATTTCCAGTATAGCGACCTTGCAATGGAGAAAATAAAAAGGGCGCGATAAATCGCGCCCCTGCGTGATACGAACGGCGATATTAGTCCAGGTAGTCCTTTAGCTTGCGGCTGCGGCTGGGATGGCGCAGCTTGCGCAGGGCTTTTGCTTCGATCTGGCGAATGCGCTCGCGGGTAACGTGAAACTCTTTCCCCACCTCTTCCAGCGTGCGGCTGCGACCATCATCCAGGCCAAAGCGCAGTTGCAGCACTTTGCGCTCGCGATCGGTCAGGCTATCGAGGACATCCTCTACCTGTTCTTTGAGCAACTGGTGGCTGGCAGCCTCGGCTGGAGCGAGGGCAGTGTGGTCCTCGATGAAATCACCGAGGTGGCTATCCTCCTCCTCGCCGATGGGGGTCTCGAGGCTTACCGGCTCCTGGCTGACCTTGATGATCTCTCGCACCTTCTCAGCCGTGATCTCCATCTGAGCAGCGATCTCTTCAGAAGTAGGCTCGCGCCCAAGGTCTTGCAGCAAGCGGCGGCTGATGCGGATCAAGCGATTGATGGTCTCAACCATGTGAACAGGGATACGGATGGTTCGAGCCTGGTCGGCGATAGCGCGAGTAATGGCCTGGCGAATCCACCACGTCGCGTACGTGCTGAACTTGTATCCTTTGGTATAGTCGAATTTCTCGACAGCGCGAATAAGGCCGATATTCCCCTCCTGGATCAGGTCCAGCAGGCTCATACCACGACCAATATACTTTTTTGCAACACTGACAACCAGGCGTAGATTTGCCTCGGTCAGGCGGCGCTGGGCCTCTTCGCCATCCTCGATAATGCGATAATTGGGTGATGGCTTGAGGCTTTCGAGCTTTCCAAGCTCCATGCGCTTGGCCAGCCTTACCTCTTCCTCTGCAGTGAGCAAGGGCACGCGCCCGATCTCGCGCAGGTACATGCGGACGGGATCGTCCAGGCTACTTTCCAGGTCAGCAACAACAATACCCAGGGCATCGTGCAGATCATCCCACTTGGTATTCTCCATGACCTCGGCATCTACTTCATCTTCGGGTCCAGGTTCCCAGTCAGTTGGTGGCTCTTTGGTTGAATCCAGGGCATCCATAGGCTCTTCGTCCTGCAGCTTAGAAAACAGGTCAAATGATTCGCGCTCATCAACGGGCGTCACGAGACTTCCGCTCGCGGCGACATGAGTACGATGACCCATAGGATCGATATCAAAATGTTCTGTTTCAAAGGACTCTTCAAAAGGTTCAAGACTGAACATCTCTCTTAAAGGTTCTGTCTTCACAACTCGCTCGCTACGTACCAGATCAATCACTTCTTGTTCCCTATTCACCATCATTATGGCATCCCCCTTCAGAAAACAGGTCTGGGCCGGGGCTAGGCGGTAAACATCATACAATGATCCTGTTTCCTGATCCTGATTTTTAATAAGATGATTCCACGCTTTCCCGCGATAGACAGTTCTACCGCGCCAGGCGATACTAGCCTTGTAAGGGTGTACCTTTATAGATTGTTCGCAATTGTATTTGATACTCCATTAACCGGCGCTTCAATTGTTGCGCAGCTAGAGCATCGCCAGCCTGTTCTGCCTCACGCAGAACATACTGCAACTCTGTATTCAATTGTAGTAATTGTAAACGCTTGAGCCGGGTGGCACACTGAATAGCTTCTTTGGCCAGGCCTGCTCCATCTTTGGGAGACCCCAGCTCAACACTTTTGCGCGCCCTCTCTATTGTTGCTAACAATACGGGGGGCACTAACTGTTCTAAGGGTTCACGTAAGGAGGAAGATCCACGTTGATATATTGAATTGAGTATGTGGTACAACTCCCGCGTATCCGCCCCGGTAAAATCACCATCGTTTATTATACCACAAACTTGAGGATTTAGCCCAGGATTTTGCAAGAGTAGCCCGATCAGGTAGTCTTCCCATTGTACCTTATTCCACCTCTTCCTGTCAAGACTACCGCTCCTCTGCTGCCGTTGTCCTTCTCCTGGCTCTTCCCTTCCCGTGTCCTGGGCTTCCCCTGGCGGTGCTTCTCCATTTCCTCCCGCTGTGTGTGCGTAATTACTAACAAGTGATGCCTGCCCTTTTCTTCCCGGCTCCGTAAATGCCGCCGCTATCCCTCCAGGCTTTTGCGCCTTCAGGATCGACTGCAATTCAAGAAGCAAGCTCGTTTCATCAACTCTAATTTTTGCAGCTAGTTTCCTGGCATACTCCTCGCGTTTAATACGATCTGGAATCCACCCTATTATAGGAAGCAAACGTTTTGCCGCCTCAGTTTTATGACCTGGCTGGCTCAAGTTGAGATCAGCAGTTTTCACTTCAAAGTAATAATCTATCAGAGGAATTGGATGGGCAACTGCATATTCCCAAAGCGCAAAGTTCTTCCTGATCACCTCGTCGGGGTCCTCACCCGCAGGCAGGCGCAGGACGTTGATCTCTGCATCCAACTGCTCCTCCAGTTTGATGAATCCTTTCGCATTAAGGGGATCCCTCGCTCTTTGACCTCTCGGCGTGGCCGATAATGGCACCGGCACCAGCGCCCGGTCAAATGTTTTCAAGGCTTCCTGGATACCATGCTCGGTCGCGCTCTGGCCTGCCGCGTCCGGGTCCAGGGCCAGCGTCACCTGTTTGGTCAGTTTCTTGAGTTGTTGAATGTGCTTTTCTGTAATGGCGCTGCCAATACAGGCTACTGTTTGTTTTGTTCCATACTGGTGCGCGATGATCGCGTCTACATAGCCTTCGACAATTACCACCTGCCTCGCCTGCTTTATGGCATCTCTGGCCATGTCCAGGGCATACAACACGCTGTTTTTCTCAAACAATGGTGTTTGAGGCGAGTTCAGATACTTCGGCTGCTCCTCTCCGATTGCCCGGCCCCCAAATCCAATTACCCGGCCCCGCATATCCCGTATCGGAAAGATCAGTCGATGCCTGAAGTAATCATAGACGCCACCACCCTTACCCTCTTCGCGTTCTCGCGCCAGTCCTCCACTTACCAGTTCCTGCTCGGTATAGCCCTGATCTAACAGGTAACGGCACAAGCCATCGCCACGTTCCGGGGCGTAGCCAAGGCTAAAAGCAAGAACGGACTCCGGTGAGATACCACGACTTTGGATATAAGCGCGAGCCTCAACTGCCTCCTTCGAGCGTAGGAGCACCTGGTGAAACCATAACGCTGCGTCCTCATTCAGCTTGCACAAGCGCTCTTTAGCGGCATTCGCTTCACGCTCTTCCTCTGCGCTGCGGCCTCCGGTAACTTCAATCGCTACCCCGGCCTTTTCAGCCAGGTAGAGCAGAGCTTCGCGAAAGTCTATCCCTTGCTGCTTTTGCACAAAGGTGAAAATGTCTCCACCTTCGTTACAGCCAAAACAATGCCATGTTTGCGATTCCGCAAAGACATGAAAGGAAGGTGTGCGTTCGTTGTGAAATGGGCAGAGACCCCGAAAGGACTTGCCAGCCTTTTGTAAAGGAACGACCAGGCCTATCTCTTCGACTACATCAACTTTTGCTTTGATCGCATCGATGATAGATGCCATTGCTAACCCTTTAAGCACGCGGTTTACACGGTGCCCTGCTTGTTTGTCCTACACCACATATAACGAGCAAATTTCTAGAAAGTCGCGCTTATTCACCCAAACATGGGATATTGTCATAACATATATCCCAATTGTACTATCTACGATACAGATTTGCTTTCCCTTTCCTTGATATTATTCTAACTTGATGTTCGTAAGTCGGTTAAGGCAACTTGCCGTATCCACATATCCACCGGCCCTATCTACTATTAGAATCTCTATTATAGAGATATATAACCGTAGTAGTAGGCGTTGTGGATATGTGAATAACCGTATCAGAAAAGTAGCCGGCAGGGTATTACCAGATGTTCAAACCGGCTTGCAAAGCTTAATCATGTCAAGAAATGGGATTGATGAATTTTCTGGATGAAAGTGGATGGCTTGTGGATAAGGGGAGAGATCGGTGGGGATAAAGTTGGGGGATCAGCGGCTGTTATCCCCAAAATAGCGGGGATGGGGATAATTTATCCCCATCCTTTGAGGATAGGGCAAGACTCACATAAACCTGACACTTCCTTAATCAGCAGAAAAGCCCGGACATGTCATGTTGAGCGCAGCGAAACATCTAAGTGTCCATATACCATAAAGATTTTTTAAGAATCGGAGCACTTTTACACATTTTTCGGGGGTTGTCCACATTTTTTGGGAATTTATCCACTTTGTGCGTATTTTTCCGCACACTATCTCGCAATACCTGTCTTTCGTATGCTCTTTTCTGGATCTCTTTAATGAACATTCTTTCAGAATTTCTCAAGTTGAGTATATATTCTAGCTGGGGAAAATATGGAAAAGTTGTTCGCAGGGATTGTGGACAATCCGCCTGTAGCACAGCTATATGTGGAAGGCGTGGAAAAGTTATCCACAAGGCATGTGGATAAGTATGGAAAAATGGGGCATTTTGTGGAAAAAGTGGAAAAGTTATCCACAAGGCATGTGGATGGATCGGTTATTTACCGCCTGCTTCGTGGAAAGTGTGGAAAACTTATCCACATACTTTGTGGATAAGTTAAGGGACAGCAAGAGGTTGGCAGGTGTAAAAAATTACCGAGTTATCCACACCCTCTGTGGATAACTCGGTGAAAAATTGTGCAAATCTAGCAAATTTCGGAGTTTTTGTTGTTCCTATTGGGCTGGTTATTTTTTTAATGAGATGCAAGATGCGACAGGCCGATGATGATTTTTAACGACCAAAATCGGTAATGGGTTGTCATCCTGAGCGCGTGAGCCAAAGCCTTGAGAATATAGACCTTGCTCTAGAATTTCTTCACTGTGGTGCATGTCATGCTGAGCGCGTGCAGCCCAGCCCTGAGGAACGAAGGGGAAGCATCCGCTGCCGATCGACAGAGATCCTGAGCGCAGCGAAGGATGACATGGGAAGCAGTGGTTCTTAGGATACCGGAAGTGGGAGCGATCAATCCGTTCCCTTGTGGAGGGGGCAGACCCGTTGAGGAACCTTAAAGTTGGGACGGGTATCGAGCAGGTGCAGAAAAGCCTTGACGATGGCCGGATCGAAGCTTGCAGCCGAACCAAGTAGCAGTCGCTCTCGCGCTATTTCGTCCGAAAGTGGAGTCTTATAGGGGCGCTGGGATGTCAATACGTCATAGACATCTGCTACAGCCAGGATACGCGCGCTCAGGGGGATTTCTTCTTTT
This sequence comes from Chloroflexota bacterium, assembly GCA_902812455.1. Next base: position 20,714 of record CADDZH010000020.1, read on the forward strand.
CGCAGGCCATTGGGGTAGCCATGGCCATCCCAGGCTTCGTGATGATACAGCACTGTATCCACATAGAAAGAATCTACATCGCAGCCGATCAGGATACGTGCCCCTATTACCGGGTGTCGCTCCATTGTACGCCGCTCTTCGAGGGAGAGCGCTCCTGATTTATTCAGGATCTCGTTGGCAATCCAGGTTTTTCCCAGGTCGTGAACTAATGCCGCCAGCGCCAGTTCATATGCTTTTCGCCGGCTCCAGCCGAGGTAACGGGCCAGGCGCTGGGCATAGATAGCTACCCTACGCGAATGCTCGTAGGTGATGATATCGCGCTCCTGGATGCTCTTTGCAAATGAAAGAAGCACATTCCTTGTTTCTTGTTCCCGGTCGGACCGTGTTGCTACCACTTCTTTTCTCCACACGCTTGCTACCATAGCGGCTCTTCCTGCTTATCTGTTTTTGTCTGAGTTTTATCATTCCCCATGAATAGACAACTTCAATTTAGCTTTGAGTCAGCGGATGCACGTAATATATTAATGTTTGAGATTGGAGCCTGTCTATAGCTTACGGTGTTCCCGGTACTTTTGTCCCGGTACTTCTGCATCCATGCACCTCTGGTTGGAGGATAAACACGACTACGAGACAATAGAGCAAACAACTTTTGCCAGGTACTTACATTACGTATTTGAAGGGGAAAAAGTCTCAACCGTGAAGAAGCTCTCCCCCCCAATAGTCCCTCTTTTTATGCCATTTTGTTTCTAATCCTCAAGGTTTATGATAGACTCTTCTTAATTATGAAGAAATAGAGAAGTATGAAAGAGGAAAGACTGTGGAACAGGACCTGATAGACGAACAGCCGAGACATGCTGAAGGCGTTATTACGCTTGTATTGACGGCTGATAATCATCTTGGCTATGCAGCGCCCGGGCTACATCACCACAAGCGCGCAGAATTCCAGCAGCGGCTGCACCGTGGCTTGCAGCAGGCGACTGATTTTGCGATTGGACAGGGCGTAGACCTTTTTATCCAGGCGGGCGATCTCTTTGATACGCCTGCGCCGGATGAACAGGATCGGAATTTTGTGGCAGAACGGCTTGCGCAATTACGCCAGGCCGGTATCCGTACCTTTGCTCTTGGAGGTTTTCACGATACGCCATTACCACCTGTTAGACGGTCATCGCTCATAGACGAGGAGGTTGATGGCGATTCCCACTATGTTCTCCCTGCTCCCCAGGTAAGTTATGCCAGCCTGGGAGCGCTTCACTATTTTGCTCCTCATGCAGGCGCTGTCGAGCTTGAACCCGTTCTACTCGACATTCGTGGAGTCACGATAGGTATTTGCGGTCTCGCTATGCTACCTGGCCAGCAGGGCGACCCATTAGCGCCTGTGCGCGTGCAGGGCGATATTGAGCGAGCGGCTATCTCGATTCTCATCTTGCATGCCCCTATTGAAGGGTTGAGTTCAGGAGCGCCTATGCTGGATGCTCGTGGGCAGGTAAGTCTATTCAGCATTGAGAGCCAATCGGCATTCCGCTATATCCTGGCCGGTTATCACCATAGGTACCACCGCTTGCGGTCAGGTCATTGTGATGTAGTTGTTGCGGGAGCGACACAGCATCTGGATGTTCGCGGTAGAAGTACTGATATCAATGATAACCACATGGATAGCCAGGAGGAAGTTCGCCATCGCTCTTTAGAATATGAGAATGAGCCAGGCTTCGTCTTCATGGGACTGGCTGCTGATGGCATTCGCTGGTGCAAGCATATCGCTGTGGATACGCTGGAGGTGCGGCGGCTCATTTTACATACGAACGAATTATGGCCACAGGTTCCTGAACAGGGGGAGAAAACGAGTGAGAGCTATTCGTCTTCTCCTTCGCCAACCGAGATCATGCTTGAACGACTTGCTCCTCTGTGCAACAAAGATGCGCTGGTACAAGTGCGTCTTGAGGGCACGCTTACTCGTAGCCAGTACCACCAGCTTCATCTTAACCAGGTACGCCAGTATGGTGAGGAACATTGCTTTACTTTAACTCTTGATGAGAGCAGTTTGAAGCTCTTGCCCGTCGATTCGTTCGCAACAACGGAGAAAGAGACTACATCGACGAATGAGCCAGGGCAGGAAGAGCGGCTTTCTGCTCGTGAGGAGCTGATTGCAGTGGCCGGTGAATGGATAGCTGCTGCAACGGATGAGCGAGAAAAACAAGCGTGGTCTGCCACGAAAGAAGAGTTATTAGCTTTGATGGACTCCAGGTAACGTAGAGTGTAGTCGCCCGATTTATCGTGGCGAATTCCTTTGTAGGCGGGCACGAGGAAACGAGGAAGAGCCTATGATTATACTGAAGCATTTAGCAGTTGAGCATTTCAGAAACTTAGAAGCCATTGACCTGCATTTTCCAGAGCGCGGGAGTATCCTGCTGCAAGGCCCTGGCGAAGCGGGGAAATCTGCTCTCCTGGAAAGCCTGTATTTTGCCCTGTATGGTGTACCCCTGACTCACTATGGCCATGGCCTGGATGATCTCATTGCCTACGGGGCGGCTCGCACGAAGCTAGCGCTTACGCTCTCAGTTGCAACCACCGACCTGGCGATCACACGCACCATCGAGCGAGGGCAAGGGCAGTATGTCACCTTGCAGGTGCGCAAGCTTGGCCTGCCCGAGGAGCAACCTGTTACCGGCCTTGAAGCAGCCAATGAGCGTATTATTGCGGAACTGGGGCTCCTGGATGGTGAGACGCTCCGCAATTCCTATTTCATTGAGCAGAAGGGACTCAACCGGCTGGAACATCTGCCGGGAAGCGAACGAGAAGCTACATTACGCAGGCTTACAGGCCTTGAAAAAATGATAAGCCTGGCCGAACAATTCAAAGTGACGCCGGGCGACGAAGAAGCGCTGAAGACCTGCGCCTTGCGCCTTAGGCTGGCCGAGACACAGGCGCGTATTCCCGAGGTGAGCGCGCGATTGGGGGAGATCGAGGCAGCCCTTGATGCGCTGGTTGTTTCCAGGAGCCTGGAGGAGATCAGCCAGCAAGAAGCAGACATTGCCAAAGAGGAACGGGCTCTTGAACAACTGCGGGCCAGGGAAGCCGAGCTCAAAGCCAGGCAGGGGCGCATACAGCAGTTGAGAAAAGCTGAAAACCTGCTGGGTGAGCTTATCGCGACATATGATGCTATAGGGGAAGCTCAAGAGACACTTCCTGGAATCGAGCGGCAAATTGCCGAGCTTGACCGGCGCGAACGCGAAGAATTGCCGGAGCTAGAGAAGCGAGTGAGCGATCTCGCTGACCTCACCCGCGCTTTTGGCGCGCTGGAGCGCATGTCGAACGATTTGCTCACGGCTATCAGCACGATTAAAGACCTGGAAAAAGATCTCCAGCACTACCAGGAGTTGCAGGGGAATAGCGAGAGCCTGGATGAGCAGATAGCCGGCGCGCGCTCACAGGTGGAGCAATCGCGGCAAGTTCTTCATGAGCTAGAAGAGCAGCGGGCCAACCGGCCACATCTAGAGGCACGCCTGCAGCGTTTGCGGGTGCTGGCAGCCAGGCTGGCAGCGCTTCGTGCGACAGAGGAACGCTATTCCCAGCGGGTCAAGCTGCAGGGGCCGGCAGACGAGAATGCCGCCATGCTGGCGAAAGTGAACAAGGACCTGCATGAAGCCGAGCAGGAACTGATCCTGGTTCAGGCTGAGGCTCAGCAGGATGAGCGGCAGGCCGAGGAGCTGGAAAAGCGCTGGCGGCACCTGAATATCCGGCAGCAACTGCAAGAATGGCAGCGCCTCAAGGGATTAGCGGATGGCCTTGCTGAAGCCGAACGGCGCGTCATGGCTGCCCATGAACGGCAAGAACGCCTGACAAGCGCGGCGTTAGAAGCAAGGCAGGGAGCGAGCAAATGGTTAGTGATGGCTATTGTCGCCGCTCTGCTTGGTGTGGCGCTGGGTGCGGCTGCTATCTTTGTTTTCTCGATCCAGGCTCTTACCGCCCTGGGTATGGGGCTGCTGGCGCTTTTGCTCCTGGCCGGTTCAGGATTGAGTTCTCAGAACTATAAATCCTCACATAAGCAAGAGGAGGCTGCCGACCGGCAAATGAAGGAGGCCAGCAACGAACTGAGTATGATGGTGGCAGCTCGCGAGACAGCATTGCGTAGGCTGGGGGATCGTGACGCCCTTGTTCGGGTCGAACGCGAGATCCAGGAACTTGGTGGAACTGTCCCGCGCTCGCACGAAGAGGCACAGCAGCAACTCGAGCATATACAGGATCACAGTGAGAATCTTACCGAACTCCAGCAGCAAATGATTGAGAAGCGGGAGGCAGCCAGCGCTTCGCGTAACCAGGTCAACGCCACGATGCAGATGGTGGCCACTCTACGCCAGGAGCAGAGCCGCTTAGAGGAGCAGCGAGAAAAAGAGGGCTGGAATGGACTCGATGTGAAGCTACGCGTTGACAAAATAGCCATCGAGGACTTGCGGCACGAAGTTGTTGCACTTGCGGGGCGCGAGGGATTGCCCATTCCTACCTTTGATGCATCCGCCTCTCAGGCCCTTTCCGCTGCTAGCACGCCTGCAGCAGACCTGGAGCGGATCGTTGGCGAGCGTATCGAGGAGACCGGACAGGAGATAACTGCTCTTGATGGTAAACTTGAGATGCTACCAGACCTGGCCGAGCGAGTGAAAGCACAGCAAGATAGCCTCGATTTTCTCCTGGAGCGCAAGCGGGTGATCGAGGAGCGGCAAGAGCGTTTTCAAACGAACGATCCTGCACAGCAGATCGAGCGGGCGCGGGAACAACAGGCAGCGTTGAGCAGCGCGTTGCAGAGTTTGCAGGACTCGCTGCGGCAGCGTGTGAAAGCGCTGGGCCTCTCTTTTGGGCAGGCAGCCATTAGCAATGCTGAATATAATGCGCGCAAGCAACTGGAAGCGTTGCAAATCATGCTGGGCAGCCGCGTAGAGCTACAGAGCCGCCGGGCAAACTATATATCTCTGCTCAAGGATAGCCAGGATGCGCTTTCCGAGCACTACAGGCGACTCACCAAGCTGAGTGGCGTTCTGGGAGGCTGGATCGTACCTCCCAATCCGTTTGCAGAAACGCTGGCCGGCATTCGAGTAAGGTGCCGGCGGGAGATCGAAGAGGCAGACGAACCCGGTATCGCGCAGGAATTTGAGAGCATGCGCCTTCAGGAACAGAACGCGAAGGCCACCATAGAGCGATGCCAGCAGGAGATTGAAGAGGCTCGTGAACGCATTGCCTCTATGCTGATCCAGCACAATCGCCCGCCGGCCAGAGAGTACCACTTCGCGGATATCGTTGCTGTCTGGCCCCTTGTGGGCGAATATACATTGCAGGATCGCGAGCGCCTCGAAGAGGAGCGCCTGTCGCTTGAGCAAGAATTGCAGGAACTAGAACGGCAAGAACTGGAATTGAGCACGCAATTGCAAACGGGAGCGAGCAAGCTGGATGTGGAGGAGGCACGCGAGCGCCTGCAGCAGCAAGAGCGCCATTTTGAGGCTAAGAAGCGCGGGAACGAACTGGTGAAGGCTACCAGCGAGCGCCTGCTAAGGAAGATGCATACCCGTATCGAGTACTACATGCAGCATATCGTTGCGCTGCTTACTGATGGTCGCTACCATGACGTACAACTTCATACGGGCAGAGAGGAAGGGAGCGCGAGCGGGGGACCATTGCAGGTGCGCGTATGGGATACTTCAGCCGGCCAGTATGTATCCGCGTCGTCTCTCTCTTCTGGTGTGGCTGATCTGCTTTCGCTGGCGCTGCGCCTGGCTTTTGCTATCGCCGCTCTTCCACGTGAATTGCAGGCGGCCCCTGGTTTTCTCATCATAGATGAGCCGCTAAGCTACGTTGACCGCCAGCGGGCGCATATGCTGGCAGATGCTATTACAGGCGAGCTGCTGAGCCAGCATTTTGAACAAATCCTGCTCGTTTCGCAGAGCGACGTATTTGATCCGGCTATGTTCGCCTATCATATCTACATGGATGGCGGCGCTATCATCGAAAGCAATGTGCCTGATGCGCCAGCTTTGCAGGTGATGGAGCCAGCAACAGGCGAGCAGGGCGATAGTACGAATATGAAGGCGAATCAGCATGAGGCTGGCCTGCCCGAGGCCCCCGTAGCTGTTCCGGTTGTGCTGGAAGGGTGATCGGATCCCAATACGTTTTGCAATGTCTCTAAGAGCGTTTCGGGGGAGCAGGGCTTTGTGAGGTAGGCATGGGCGCCTAGTTCACGCGTGCGCACCTCGTGTTTTTCAGAGGAGCGCGATGTCAGCATCACGATCTTGACCCCGGCAAGCTCTGGGTACATATGCATCATAGCGAGCAAATCATAGCCATTCAGATTCGGCATCTCCAGATCGAGGATGAGCGCATCGGGTAGATGATCTAGTAGCATCTCCAGTGCCTCCAACCCGTTACGAGCTTCCAGCACACGATAGTGGCTGAGCGCCTGGCGTAAGGATTGGCGCATAGAGAGAGAATCATCGGCGATCAAAACCGTATGTTGCTTGGGGGCAGTCCGGTAAGGTTGTGCCGCTTCGCGCAGCCTGGTGATTGGTTTTGTGCTGTGCTGCTGCATACTATACTGCCTGACGAGTTCGGGTACATCGAGTATGAGGAGAACATTGCCCGTGCCGTCAATGGCCGTACCGGTGATGCCAGGGCGCCGCAGATAGGTGGGGAGGGGTTTTACTACCAATTCAGCGCTTGCCAAAATTTCGTCTACCCCTATAATGAGAGGCTTCCTGCCGGCTCGCATCTCGTGGTTCTCCTGTGACAGCACGAGGTATACCGGTTGCTCAGGTAAAGCAGTACCGGCGGAAAGGCCAAGCAGTTGTTGGAGAGGCACTGCTCTCGCCTGGTTGTCTTGATCTTGCCGGTACTCCTCAATGCCTATAATTCGTTGTACCTGGGAAAACGGTACCGCGACATGATGCTCATCTATGTGTAAAAGTAGAACACGCAGAGGCCCATGCGAGCGGGGAAAGCGCAGGTAAAAGCTGATGCCGCCGGTTTTGTTCATCGTCGTTGTGAGAGAACCACCGGAGCGGCGAAGAGCGGCCTGCACCTCATGCAAGGCGCCGCCATTCACGGGCATAGAGAAACCCAGTTCAATATTTACTTCATTGCCACTTGCCTGCACATGAAGCCAGATGCGTCCAGGCTCGTGTCGCTCTTCATCAGTTGATGCTAAAGGGTAGGCCGTCGTAATACAGGTGCGTATGAGTTGTAGCAGGGGCTGTTTTAGCTCTTCCAGGATATCCTGGTCAATTTCTGTGGATTCACCTTGCACCTCGAATTGCACCTCTTGCTCTCGCGCCAGGGTGCTCATCATCACGGCACGCTCAATATGTGGAAGCAGTGTGCTTATGGGGGTTAACCTGAGCAGAAGGCTATCGTCTCTTACTTTGGAAACTTGAGCGATATGTTGCTGCAAGATGCGCGCCAGTTGCGCAAAGGCTGTTCGTACCATCGACGTGGTTGTGGCAACGTCCGTGACAGCTTCGCGAAGGGATTGCAGGAGGACGCTATCTTCTGTGAAACGGTCAAGTTCCAGTTCATCCCAGGACAGCATGTCTTTCGATTTGAGTGATCGCTGTTGCAGCGTGCTTTTGCGCTGCAAGAAATGGCCGGTTCGCTCTGCCGATTCATCCAGAATGCGTGCTACGAGCGATGAGAGGGGGCGCTCGCCATTTTCAGGCTGCCCTGCCAGGTGATGCGGGTGGGCAGTGACGAAATGGGTATACGATCGTTCCAGGCGCTGGAGGCGTTCCTGGGCTGCCTGCAATTCTTGCAGAGCCTTTTCAACGGTTGACTGTGCTTGTACGAGAGTGTTATCAGATTCTGCCAGTTGCTGGCTATCTTGCATGAGTTGTGCGAGACGGTGGGTATCTACACGCACAAAAGGAGGTAGGGACAGGGCTTCGCCTGGCCTCCCCTGTCCTTGCTTTGGCACAGGTATAGAGGAGGCTGAGGCAGGCGGAGGCGCGCTATCCTGGATGTCGATATTGAGCGCCTGGTACTCTGCTTCAAGTTCGGTAAGCGGCTGCTGGCTTTCTTCTCCAGTGGTAGCAAGGCTATTCAACGTGGCTTGCAGGGCGTGAAATGTTTGGAGAAGCGCCTGCAGCCCTACAAAGGGAGCAATGGTTTCAGCGGCCATCATTGTTGCCAGCGTTTCCATATGGCCGGCTATCCTTGCCAGCAAAGGACAGCCTATTGCTCCACATGTTCCTTTGAGCTTATGTGCAATGCGTTGTATGACCTGCAAATAGGCGGGATCCAGGTGTTCCCCAGGGTCCAGTTGTTGTAAGACGCGACGTAATGTAGCCAGGTCTTGATCAACTTCGCCGATAAAGGTAGCCAGCATCTCATCGGGGAAGAGCAGATCGCCGGTGGGCAAGTCCTCAGCGCCGGAGGGGCTCGCTTGCTGGACGAGGTGATCGCGCGGCGTCTCTGGTATGGCCTGCTCTTTGGCCGGCTCATGAGCCGCCAGCGCATTCAGGTCCATCGCATCGAAGGCCTGGAGCACTGCCAGGTCATCAGGCGTAAGCTCGTCTTGATTGAAAATATCCTCATCCATAAGAGGTTGTCATTTCTATATGCTTCACCACCTCGGATAGAAGCTGTGGCATGTCAAGTATAACAGCTCCGGCAAGCGTCCCTTTCCCAAGCGCCGCTCGCTCAGCAAGAAACCACGAGGTATCCATTGAGGAGATTGCGCTATCCTCTACCGGTACTGATTGCCCAATTGCGGGTACAAGTAAACCCACAGGCGTGTCTTCATGCTGTGCGATCAGCAGCATCCCTTCTGAAGAGATGCTGCGGGCTGTACCCCCCGCAAGAAAAGCATCCAGGTCAATGACAGCGATGATCTCTCCATGCCAGGCGGCAAGGCCAATCATCCAGCGGGGAGTAGCGGGGAGAAAGGCGAAGCGCCGTGGTGAAGGAACAACCTCGTCAAGCATCTCCAGTGGAATCAGGCAGCGCCCCCCGCTCAATTCGCATTCCAGGTATTCTTTAGCCGGTGAGGCAGGGGGAGCATGGTGCGCCAGGGCGCGAGCATGCTCCCAGAATTGCTCATCACTTAACTGGTCCAGTTCATGTTCTTGCATGGATCACCAGGTTAGCAGACCTGTTCCACGTTGGGGGTCGCTGGCAGGAACAACCAGAGGTTATGCCGGAAGCCAGGGTCGCTCCTACAAATATCTCAAGACAAGGTCGCACCACCCAGATGCGACTGGATAGCAGAAATAACCTCATGCGTCTTAAAGGGTTTGGTAATGTAGTCTTTTGCACCTGCAAGACGCCCTTTGAGACGGTCTATCACCCTATCGCGGTTTGTCAGCATGATTATAACCGTATTGTGAAATTGAGGTTTTGTTTTGAGACGGCGAGCGAATTCGTAGCCGTCCATTTTCGGCAAGCCGATGTCGAGTATGATCAGGTCAGGGATGCGCGTCAATCGCTGCTCAGTGATTGCGCGCAGCGCCTCGATGCCATCCGAGAAACTTACATACTCGAAGCCTTCGCGTCTGAGGCTGGTTTCGATGATCTTGCGAACCGTGAGCGAATCGTCAACGATCATTACCAGTTTACTCATATCCTCTCCTCTTTCTTCTCTCCACACTTACCACGTAGCCCTATCTTCCAGGAACCATGGAGACGATCAAGCGCTAGACCGCCTTCTTCAGACAATGGTACCATAGACATTTAGAAAGTGCAACATGTTGCACATAAAGATATTCTTAAATCTATCAAATGTTGCGACAAATGTAACATCATGTCGATTCAAGGGCAACGGGCAGGGTGAAAGTGAAGGTGCTGCCATGCCCGACTTCACTCTCTACGGTGATACGGCCGCCATGTGCTTCTATCACGTGGCGGGCAATGGCCAGGCCTAGCCCGCTGCCTCCGCCACCCGGCCCGATGAAATCGTTCTTCGAGCGGGCACGATCAGACTTATAGAAGCGCTCAAAGATGCGAGGAAGGTCTTCCGGGCGAATCCCTACGCCTGTATCACGCACAAAAAAGCTCTGCATGCGTCCATCGGCCTGTGGCATGGTTCCAATGGTTATGATCCCGCCCGAAGGGGTAAATTTTATAGCGTTGTGAACAAGATTGACGAGCACCCGTATAATTTGCTGGCTATCTGCGGCCACCAGCGTTTTCCCATGCTGTATATCGGTGCGCAAGGTCACGCGATGACGCTGCGCCTGGGGGAGCATGCGGGCCATGGCCTCGTAGACGAGCTGTTCTGCCTCGATGGATTCGATATGCATGGGGAGCAGGCCCGACTCGATACGCGAGAGTTCGAGCAGTTCTGATACCAGCGCGCTGAGGTGCTCCACCTCTGTTTCGATTTTCCCCAGAAACTCCTGGGCTTTCTCCCGGTCGGTATCAATCGCCTCTTCTAAGGTCTCTGCCAGTAAGCGCACAGAGGCCAGAGGAGTACGGAGTTCGTGCGAGACGTTGGCGATGAAATCCCGGCGTATCTGATCCATGCGACGCAGCTCGCTTAAATCTTCGATGAAGATAGCAAAGTAGCTGTACGTGTGTGCCTGTTGATCATGCTGAGGGATCGCCTTTGTCTCATTTGGCCTGTGTTCCAGGGGGATGACCGAGATTTTCCAGGCTGCTCCAGCTAGGGATGTACTTTTTTCAAGCTCCCCTTTCTGAGGGCTGTTCGTCTCTATGCTTTCAAACACAAGTTGGAGCAGGGATTGGTCATGGATAACTTCACCCAGTGATCTTCCCTGCAATGGCCCTTGCGCCTCTAGAAGCTGCGCGGCTGGCTGATTGGAGAAATAGATAGAGAGGCTGCGATCGACAATCATGACCGGCCAGGGGATTACCTCCAGCAGTTCGTGAAAAAAGTGTTGATAATCGATGCTGATATTGCCAGCCAAGTTGGATCACCTCATTGCTGCGACTCCGGTGCCGGGGCCGGAGACTCGCCAGTCTGCGCTTGCGGAACCTGCGTAAGTATCTCGGTATATGGACGATTGCCGCTGCCGTCACGAGGATGCACGCGCGCCATCATGTAGCTATCAATATAGCTACCACCACGAAAAGCGTCAAGTCGTTTTCGCCCCTCGATTTCAAAATCAAATTGCTTGTACAGGTGGATTGCCCGCTCGTTATCAGTGTACACATCCAGTTCGAGGCGCACGAGGTTCAGCCAGTTATCGGCAAGGTCGATAAGGGTGATCAAGAGCATTTTACCAATGCCCTGCCCCTGGTACTGATCATGGACTGCCATGGCGATGTCCCCAACATGGCTCTCGCGACCGGAGCCTACATGTAGGTTGGCAATGCCGGCGACTTTTCCCTGGATTTCGGCCACAAAGACATGCATGCGCTCGTCATTGACCCAGGCCTCAATGAGTTTGTGCCAGGCGCCGGCAGTGGTTGAGGGGAGAAGAGACGTGCCCCAGAGGACGTTGGGCATGTGCATAAGTTCGTTGATATCATCTGCGTCGCTGAGGCGAAGTGGACGTATGGTGATACGTATCTGACTCATGGCACCTTCTTCCTAAGAAATAACAACATGAAAGGCCACCGCGTACCTCAGGTGGCCTTTTCGGTTGTTCATAACCTACAGAGCTAATTGCTCTATGCTTGCAGGCAGGAGTATATCATATGAGACAGTGCGATGGCAATTAGTGACTGGGGCAAAATATCCAAAAGCTGGTCAGTAGCCGGTTCATAGCATACAATATATCTAAGCAGCAGCGAGCGTATAGCACGTGCAAAGCTGGAATCTGTCAAAGGATGATATTTAGGGAAAAATGAGTGAGTACCAGCTAATTTTAGGAGATAGCTCCGAGCAGATTAAAAAAATACCAGATCATTCTGTTGATCTGATCCTGACTGATCCGCCCTACAATCTAGGGCGATACTCTACCGGCAACATCAAAATGTCGTGGCGGAAGGAATTTAACAACGATGTCGCTGAGTGGGATAATGCTATCTTTAATCCTGCCGAATGGCTCGAAGATTTTGTGAGAATTCTCAAGCCGACAGGAACGATCTTTGCATTTACGAGCTACAATCTGTTAGGCCAATGGCATCAAGCATACGATCCCATCTTCGATACCTTCCAGTTCATCGTGTGGCATAAAACGAATCCACCCCCTAAGCTTAGAAGAGCAGGATTTCTCAACAGTTGTGAACTCATCATCTGTGTCTGGAATAAGGGACATATCTGGAATTTTACGAAACAGAAAGATATGCATAACTTTATCGAGAGTCCTATCTGTATGGGGAAGGAAAGGGTAAAAAATCCCGTACATCCGACACAAAAGCCAATCAAGGTGTTAAGCCGTTTGATAAAACTAGCAACGAATCCAGGCGATCTAGTCTTTGACCCCTTCATGGGAGTCGGTTCAACAGGAGTGGCGGCTTTACAGCTTCACCGGCGTTTTCTAGGGATAGAGATCGACCCTTTGTACTTTAAGGCGGCAGAGAAAAGAATAGAAGCGGTGACTCCTGAACTTTTTACGTCTGAATCAAGAGACGATGAGGATGTCGCTAGCAAGGTTGCTTCCACAGAAGAACCAACGCTATTCGCATCCAATTAGTCTGACTATGAGGTATCTCCCCTAAGAACACTATCTGGCTGGTTTAAACGGCATTGCAAGATTTCTACTAACTTTCTATGAATAGCTGGGGGGCTTTCAGGACCCGGACTGTGTAACGTAATGCCAGAGGAGAGAGCCGTTGCTGGCATTCAGGGCGTAGATCACCCCGTTATCTGCTCCAATAAAGAGCGTTGAGCCATTCAGCACCGGTGAGCTATAGACGTTCCCGCTGATCGCATAATGCCAAAGTTCCTTACCATCCCGCGCCTGCAGGGCATACACCTCACCAGGGTTTGAAGGGAGGTAGATGATTCCCTGCCCTACTATCGCCCAATCCTCAAGGGAACCATCACCGGCATGTGTCCAGAGCAAGCTCCCATCGCTTGCTCGTAATGCGGAGATAGTGGTCTTGCTCGAACCAATCGCTGTGTCGATATAGACCATGCCTCCAGCTACTGCCAGCACACCCATCCCATTGTTCTTGTTACCAGGTGTCTCGTAGTGCCAGAGCACCGTGCCGTTACTGGCTCGCAAGGCATAGAGAGACGAAGGTCCTTCTTGTTTGAAAGGCATGTTCCAGTTCAGGGGAGCTGTAGCCAGGCGCGGGCCTCCAGCGGTAGGGGTAGGAGTAGAGGTATCGGGAGGAGGGTATTTGGTTGCGACAGCATAAAGGACTCCATCGACTATCGTTGGCCCAGAGAAACCAGAGAAGTCGGTGCCGGCAAGGGCATAGCGCCAGAGTTGAGCACCATTGCTCGCTCTCAGGGCAGATAGGCCAGCTTGTGAGGTTATGTAGACTACTCCGTTGACGATCACCGGTGCATATGCATAGCTAGGAGTGCGCCAGAGAAACTTGCCATCGCTCGCTCGCAATGCATACAGGTAATTTGGATTATCAGGACTCTGGTCTATATCCACATAAACGATACCATTGACCACCACTGGCGTAGCCATACTACCTTCAGCGGTATAACGCCAGAGTAAGGTGTCATCGCTTGCACGCAAAGCAGCCAGGCTACCGGCCATCGAACCGACATAGACTACTCCACCGGCTACAGTCGGAGTATAGACGTAGCCATCTGTAGTGTAGCGCCAGAGCAGGGCGCCGTCGCTCCCGCGCAAAGCATAGATGTAGCCTGTTGTATTGCCAAAGCCCTGGTCTACATCCGCACTCACATAGATGATACCATCACTCCCCACCGGTGGACTATCTGGGCCAGGAACTGGGCCGGCAGTGTTGTAGTGCCAGAGCAGGCTTCCATCACTTGCTCGCAAGGCATACACGCCACTATTCGCCGTGCCAACATCGACTGTTCCATCAACAACCGCCAGGCTCATAGTGCTGTCCGGCCCGGATGGTGAAACGCCTGTGCTTGTTGTAGGTGTTGATCCGGTACCGGTACGAGAAGATTGGTGAAGCTTTTGGGTGAGCAGGAGCCAGGACAATCCCAACCCGAGGAGAAGCAAGGCCACCAGCACTCCTTCTGCTATGCGCAGTGGCAGGGAACGTCTGGAACGAACCGGTAGCGGCAGTGGAAGGCTTGTGCTCGCTGCATTGTCCAGATCAGCTATCTCGACCAGATCGCCCTTCTCCTGCCTTGCCGTGGGCCGCCGGGTAAAGCGTTGGGTAAGACCGTTGAGCCGGGCTAGAGAAGTTTTCGATGGAGAATGCTCGTATGTTTTTTCAGGATAGCAATCCTGAGCGGGACCGGCACTGGCCGCGTGCTGGGTAAGCGAAGATGACTGCTGGAGCGCCATCTTTGCGGCCTCGCGCACAAAAACATCTTCATGCTCAGCATGCAGGATGTTCATGAGCGCCTCTGTTGGCGCTCGCTCGCCCAATTCTCCCAATGTCAAGACGGCCATTTCGCGCACCATCCAGGAAGGATCGGAGAGCATGGCTACGAGTAGATCGACAGGAGCGTGCTCACCCAGTTTGCCCAGCGCTCGTACTGCTGCCGCGCGTACCGACTCATCCGCATCATGTAAGGCGGCCACTAGGGGCTCAATTAGTGATGGATCGCCCAGTTCGCCCAGCATACGCACTGCTGTTGCGCGCGTGTTCCAGTCGCGATCTTCCAGCGCGGTCAGCGATTGAGCGATAATTGGGCGTTGTTCATTGTTCCCGGATTCCATTGCTTCATCTCCATTCGTTGGCCTGCATTTCCAGGGTTCTACGCAGCAGTTGAAGGCCGTGATGCACATTGGTCTTTACTGTGCCAATGGGTTGATTGAGCAGTTCGGCTACCTCGCGCAGGCTGAGATCTTCAAAATAGTGCAGGTTGACTGCCGAGCAGTATGGCTCTGGCGGTGTTGCTACCCCCTTCTCCAGTTCGCGCCTCCATTCATGCTGAGACACTTCTGCATCAGGCCCGCCGGACTGATCTTCTATTTCGAGAAAGGAACTCTCTTCTGAGACATCGAGAGGGACCGGCTGGGGCTCAGCTCGACGAGCGCGGTTGCGGAAGACATTGAGCGTGATTTTGTAGAGCCACTGCTGAATATGGAGCGTGCGTATGCGCGCAGTGGGATAGTTTTTCAAAGCGTGATATGCCCGCAGAAAGGTTTCTTGAACGATATCTTCGGCATCCTGTACATTTCCAGTCTGGCGCAAAGCGAAGGCCAGCAGTCGATGCCGGTACACCAGCATTACCTGCTCAAAGTGGCCGTCTAGATCGGTTGCCAGTAGCACTGGCAGGTCCCGGGACTGCTGCTCCATAGTTTGCTCTGCCACCTTTGCTTTTTGTCGCCTCTATTTAGTAGAACACAAAAAAGGTGGAAGGTGTTTTGCAACTATCCCAGGTGAGAATATGCTGTTTATGAGGCTCGCCAGTTGCGCTCCTGGCGTAACCGGTCAAGCACCCACATGCGGATCAGTGTCGATTTTTTCATGCCGCGCTCCCGGGCGATGGCTTCAAGCTCATGGTCGGTATCGGGTTCAAAGCGGACTTGCACATTCGCGGAAAGGCCGCGTGTTGCGACAACTTTCGCGGGCTGCGTCTCTTTACTCAACTCGGTAAAGTCATGCGTATCCCAGAATTCCGCTTCTTCCTCGTAGCTGTGAAATGCGGGAATAGAGCCGTGTGCCTCGGTAGGGTATTTTGGCCCTTTATAGTTACGTTTACTCATGATAAGTACCTGCCTTCCATGCTGCGTAGGTGCGACGTTCTTTTCTACTGGCTCGCCGGGCGCTCACGGGATAAAAGGTATCTTCCTCTACCGGACTGAGTACGATGGCATACAGTTTCCCGTCGCGTCCAGGAGCGATGATAAGAAATCTACCTCCATACGTGGCCTCTGTATGAATAGCATTTGCATCTCCAAAACAGATTTCTTCAACTTGAGCTCGAGTGAGTCGGTGACGTACCCAAATATGCTCCTCGTTAAAATCATCCCACACTGAGGCCACAATACGCAATTCTATCATGATTCTATTGTACTGCAATTCATTACATTGTCAAGGGTATGAAAAAGCAAGGATAGCTAGCTCTGGTGCGAAAAGGGCGGTTGAGACTGCGCATATAAAATATGCCCAGGAAGCAGGCTTCCTGGGCTGCTGGCTCCTCGAACAGGATTCGAACCTGTAACCTACCGGTTAACAGCCGGCCGCTCTACCGTTGAGCTATCGAGGAAGATGCACTCTCAGAACGATTGCAGTATACACTAGATTGTTGAACTGTGTCAATAGGTTTTTGAATGGTAACACAGCCCGTTTATGCCAGAGCGTCTTTTAGAGTATAATACATTGGCATCATGTGAGCATAGCTATCTGGTAGTGGCAAACACAGTAGCGTCATTGGCGTTGGGAAATGAGAGTGAAACCGAACAGCAGTGGTTGGAAAGGACTTTTGCGATGATCGAAGATACGTTGCGTAAGACACAAGCATATCAGAAAATTTTGCAAGAAGGGCTTGAAGAAGGGCATCAGAAGGGGCTTCAACAGGGGCGTCAAGAAGCTCTTCAACAGGAACTGGAACGAGAGCGCCAGGTATTGCTGGATATCATTATAGAGCGCTTTCCCCAGATAGTTCGCCAGTTGCAGAAACAAATAGATATCATAGACGACCCGTCAATACTCCTGGGATTGATCGTCAAAATGAGCAAAGTACAGACTGCCGAGGAGGCAAGGCAACTGCTGCGTGATGTGACTCAGAGCGAGGAATAGAGCCAGGATAAATGAAATTTGGCAAGCAACCCATCTATGATCTACCAATCAACGACATCACCAGCCTGGGCGCCTTTGCACAGCAATTGGAGCGAGAAGCCCGCGCACGTGGCGAAGACTTGCCTCTAGCGGTGCGCCTGCACATCGGCGAGCCAAGCTTTCGCACACCGGAGCATATCCGTTTGGCAGCTATGCGGGCAATTGAGAGCGAGCCGTTAACCTATGGCCCGCCGCCTGGCTGGCCCTGGCTGCGTGAGTTGATCGCGGAAAAAATCCGCCGCGTCAACGGCTATTCAGTTACCCCTGACAATATTGGTGTTGCTATGGGTGGCACAGGGGCAATCCTCTCTGCAATGGTTGCCACCGTAGGCCAGGGCGACGAGGTGCTCATCCCCGACCCTCACTGGCCGCAATATACTATGCAACTCGCTTGCTGCGGAGCTGTTGCGGTACCTTATCCCCTTTATCCACAGCAAGGATGGCTGCCGGATGTAGCACAGTTGGAGCAATTGATTACCCCTCGCACGCGCATGCTCATTATCAATAGCCCCGCCAATCCAACGGGAGCCGTCTTCCCGCCGGAACTTATCTCCGAGCTACTCGATTTTGCTCTCCGCCACGATCTCTATTTGCTCTCAGACGAGTGCTACGACGAGATTGTCTTTGAAGGCACGCATGTCAGCCCGGCCACGATGCTGACTCCTGACGAATTCAACCAGGGAAACCTCATCTGCGTGTACACTTTCTCCAAAACCTATGCCATGACCGGCTGGCGCATTGGCTACGTCGTGACCGGAACGCAGCTTATGAAGTCGATTGCCGACGTACTTAACGCCAGTTATACGAATGTGAGTACAATTGCCCAGCGGGCTGCAGAAGCGGCATTGACAGGCCCGCAGGAGTGTGTGACCGAGATGCGCAATATTTATCGCAAGCGCCGTGACCGGGCAGTGAGCTTGCTCAAAGACTACGGCCGCTATCTCTACACGCCGCACGGAGCTTTTTACATCCTGGTTAATGTGGCTGGCCCCGGTGACAAAGAGCGGGATGGACGAGAGTTTGCCTTCAACCTGCTTCGCAAGCGCAATATTACTGTAGGCCCTGGCAGCGGCTTTGGCTCGATGGCAAAGCAGTATGTGCGCGTCTCTCTATCTGCTTCAGATGAGGAGATCGAACGTGGGATCAAAGAGATCTGCGAGTTTGCAAACCGCTAGGCCTCTCGTCTCATTTCAATAAACTCGCGGTCTCCATACTCGTTGCGCTGCATATAGGTTCCCACGCGCTGGAACCCGGCTTTTTCATAGACCTTTATGGCCCGCGCGTTGAAGGGCATGACATAGAGACGGAAGTAATCCGGCTTGAATTGCTCTGTTGCAAAGGTCAATCCGGCGTTGACGAAAGCCAGGCCAAGCGCTTTGCTCGTCAGATCGGGCCGCATCCCAAGGCCGACCGTAATCGTTTTGCCGCCCGCTTCCTCCACATAGAGATGAGGCTCATCATTATCCCACACCTCGGCTGAACTGCCGAAGCTGAAGAAGCCAACCAGTTCTCCATGCTCGTCTTTGACTGCATAGTGCGGGCTCTGGCGATCCAGCATCTCCTCCTCAACATTAGCCTCGTCCGGGTCACTTCCCATGTTATAGACAGCGTATGGCTCCTCGTACTGCCAGGAGCAGACGGCGCGTGCCTCCGCCTCATTCATGGGTGAAAATGTAAATTGCACAATTCAAAATCCCTCATCACGTCCTGAGTACACGCCGGGCAAATGCTCGCAGCCCGTCGATGTCATCCAGCTCGAACCATTGCACCATCAGTTCTTCCACCCCGGCCTCTTCGTAAGCCGGTAGCTGCTCAATTACCGAGTCCCCTCCCAGGGTTGGTCCTCGCATGAGCGTGCGTTTCACATCACCTGGCTTGCGCCCGGCCTGGATGAGCAGTGTATCGAGTATAGCGGAGTGCTCGCGGAACTCGCCAGGCGTGAGGAATGAGGCATTCCAGATATCGGCGTAGCGCGCTACCAGTGGTAATGTGCGCTTCGGCCCATTGCCGCCGATCAAGATGGGTGGCCCGCCGGGACGCTGTGGTCGTGGTAGCAAGACAGCGCCGCGCAAATGATAGAAATGGCCTTCGTAGATGATGGGTGCGTCGCTCTTGAGGAGAGAACTAATTACCTCGATGCCTTCTTCCAGGCGGTTTATGCGCGTTCTGGTGTCACCCAGATCAAAACCAAAGAGGTTATGCTCGCGCTCCTGCCAGCCCGCGCCGAGACCCAGGATCATCTGCCCGTTGCTCAGATCGTCCAACGCAGCAGCCTGCCTGGCCAGCAGCATAGGATTGCGCACCGAGAGCGGCGCCACCAGCGGGCCAAAGTGGATGCGCCGCGTATGGTCTGCCAGGTAGGTAAGCGAGACGATCATCTCTAGCGATTCTTTGTCCGGTGGCCGGGCATTGGTGAAGTGATCCGAGCGAAATAATCCGGCAAAGCCAAGCTCCTCAACTTCAGGGACGATGCGTTTCCAGCGCGGCCAGGTAAGGCCATTTTGTCCCTCGATCATGATTGATATGTCCATATTATTCTATCCTCTCGTTTTGTTAGCCAGGTTAATATGCATTCATATCAAATCCTTTGAAATAGTAGGTTTTCGGGTCCCCGGCACACGGTCTCCCAGACCGCGTTCCCCGATCCCCGCCAGGGGGCCGCAGGCCCCCTGGACCCCTGCTGGGTTGAATCACTCTTCAACCGGATTTGATATCACTGTATATCATGGGCTGGTTGTTTCATCTCTTCCAGAGCGTTGAGCAATGCATCAATCTCTTCAAGCGTATTATAGAAGTGTGGCGAGATGCGAGCAACACTGCCCCGTGCTGCTATATGCACGTTGCGCGTGGCCAGTTCATCGACGATCTGCTGCACGGTCACATCCTGGCGTTCGGGGTGGGGCCTGAAGCACACAATACCCGATCGTTCGCCTTCCCCTCGAGGCGAGATCCCCGGGTAGCCCAGGCGCTCCAGGCCCGCGATGGCATAGCTTGTCAGGCCTAGAATGCGCGCCTCAACCGCCTGCATTCCCCCATTGATGGCCTCGAAGATGCCGAGAGCAGCGTCCAGGCCCAGGATGGCGGTCAGGTTCGATGAGCTGTACTCAAAGCGTGCCGCACCGGGCTTTAGTGCCTGTTCGTAGTTAAAGAAATCGAAGGGCGTCTCTATGCTGAGCCAGCCGCGTCGTGGCATACTCAATTGCGGCAGCAGGCGATCCGATACGTACAGGATGCCGGTTGTGCGCGGCGAGAGCAGCCATTTATGTGAAGCTGCCGCCAGGTAATCAACATCGAGCGCCTGCACATCGATCTCTAGTGCTCCCAAAGCCTGCATTGCATCGATGCCACAGAGAATGCCCCGTTCGTGGCAATACCGGGCAATGGCGGCAACATCATTGCGGTAGCCAGTCGAAAACTCAACAAGGCCCAGGCTGACCAGCCGTGTGCGCTCGTTGATGCTCTCTAAAACATCTTCTGTGGCGATGCGGTGATCGCGCATAGGCACCAGGTGCAGTTGTACGGCCTGCTCTTGTAGGTTGAGCCAGGGATAGACATTGCTGGGAAACTCGCCCTCCGCGCTGATAATCGTATCCCCTTCCTGCCAGCGCAAGCCGAGTGCAATGTGCATCAGCCCATCGCCGGTATTGGCGGTAAAGGCAATTTGATCGGGGCGCGCATTTATCAGACTGGCGAGGCGACGGTGCGCTCCGCGCTCGTACTCGACCCACCTCTGTTCGTGTACCATGCCAAAGGCGCCGGTATCCTCAATATAGGCCTGCACGGTCTGGGCTACCGGGCGCGGAATCGGGCCGAGGGCGGCATGGTTCAGGTAAACGCTGGTGCGCGTCACCGGAAAGAAGTGCTGCCGCAGTTCCCGGACGCCTTCTTCCCCAGCAAGCTCGTGTTCCCCCTCCTCAACCAAGAGGAGCGGCGAGAGCATCTCATCAAGTACTGGGAGCTCTAGACGGTCGGGATGGATGTTAGTCATTGAAGTAATGGCTCCTTGATGGGTTTCTTTCGATTCGTCTAGTCATAAGTATAGCATGACGAGTATCAGGAGCGCATAGAAAGCTCACTCTCTTGCTCACTTACCTGATATAATGAAATGCGTAAAAAGCTGGCAGAAGGAGCAAGTTATGTTGGAGCAACCACAACCCAGATTTCGTAGTTCTTTCAGCATCGGAGCGGGAGCCGCAGTCGTCCATCAGGGAAGTGTGCTCCTCGTGCGCAATATTCGTGGCGTGACAAAAGGCCGCTACCTGCTGCCTTCGGGCCGCGTTAACCCCGGCGAACTACCTGATCAGACTGCCATACGCGAAACGTTTGAGGAGACAAACCTGCGCGTTGAGATCGAAGGGCTGCTTGGTGTGCGCATCTGGGTCATGGACAATGGAGAGCATAACTATTTCTTCATGTTCAAGGCAAAGCTGCTCTCTCCCGTGAGCGACTTGCAACCCAACCTGAACGAAATTGATGACGCTCGTTTCTTCTCAGTAGTAGATCTGGCTGCCCTGGGCAAGGACGAAACATGGGCCGGCGCTCAAGCCATCGCCTTTAAAGCCCTCTCCTTCGACTACGAGCTTGTATGGCCCAACAAAGCCGCATTAGCGGAAGATTCCGGCGTCGATTCTGCCGAAAGATGGCGTATGTGGATGTAGAGACGCAATTTATCTACCTGTGCTAATCCCGTGCCCGGAAGATCTTCACCCTTCGATTAGGCTCTTTGCCCCGGCTGCGCGAAAGCAAGTTGTAGCGGCTGGCCATCTGGTGCTGCAACCTGCGGATGCGAGCATTGGCCGGCGCCAGCTCTGCCGTCGTCAGGCCCTTATTCAGCACCTGGTGAATGGCATCCTCAGCTTCAAGCAAGGCGCGCATAGTAGGATCGTCTGACTCCTGGTTGTTCGCCTCGATCGCTTCGTCGTCTTCATCCGGCGTATCGGCCGTGGGGATATCGAAGATGTGAGCCAGGGCATGTTGCATCTGCGAAACTGTATTATTTTTCAGGATGATGATCAGCTTGCGATCTTCTTCTGCCTGCTGCAAGCGTTCCGGCTGGCGGCGGTAGTAATTTTTCAGGGTAATGACGGCATCGGCATCGCTCTGATTGTTCGTCACAATGATGGGTACATGAAGCTGGCGAGCCGATTCGGCAAGGCGATCGCGACTGACCCCGAACGGGTAGACGCGCAGCGTCTTCAGGATAGGCTGGTGTGCCTCTTCCCCGGCAGGCGCATAGACCCCTTCCTCCAGTGGTTGCCGTTCTGCGCGCAAAACTGACACCGGCGCTTGACGCTCAACATCGGCGGGGGCAGTCCCAGTGGGTGCTAATGCCCGCAGTTGGGTTTGAGGCTGCACCTGAGCTTGTGCGAAGCTGCGATCCCTCAAGCGCTCGCTGCCACCACCTGGATAGGTTGATATCTCCGTGCCTATGCCCTTTGAGAGAGTGCGCTGGACGGATCCTGGCTGGCGGAATTGATTCCATTCGCCATTGCCGCCACGCTCAGGGCGACCAACGCGATCGCCCTGGCTGCTCATACCGAAACCGCCAACGCCCCATGTTGGTACCTCCATGCCACCAAAGGAGATGCGGCGCACGGTTACTTCCCCCGTTTCTTCGTCGCGTGTCCGTTCCTCGGCGACACTAGGCTGCCCCCGCAGCATACTATCTACCGTATCGGCAACATCGCGATGCACGATCAGCTCCTGCCAGCTCTGCTGCTCAATCACTACGTCAAAGGTTGGCGGCGCTTTGCGCTCAAGAATGCTCTTTTGCGTATGGCGCCGGCGCGCCTCCTCGTCACCGAGCGTGACGGTCTGGATGCCGCCCACTAGGTCAGAGAGCGTCGGGTTGACCAGCAGGTTGCTGAGTGAGTTCCCGTGAGCCGTGGCAATAAGCTGCACGCCGCGTTCCGCAATGGTGCGCGCAGCGGCAGCCTCCAGTTCGGTGCCGATTTCATCGATAACGATCACCTCGGGCATGTGGTTTTCCACAGCCTCGATCATCACCGCGTGCTGTTCTGCTGTGCGGGCCACCTGCATGCGTCGCGCTCGCCCGATGCCGGGATGAGGGATGTCTCCATCGCCTGCGATTTCGTTTGAGGTGTCTACCACAACGACGCGCTTATTGGCTTCGTCCGCGAGGACGCGCGCCGTCTCGCGCAGCAGGGTAGTTTTCCCCACGCCTGGGCGGCCAAGGATCAAGATGGATTGACCCTGTTCGACAATATCACGAATCAAGGCGATACTGCCGAGAACTGCTCGCCCAATACGGCAGGTCAGGCCAATAACTTTTCCTTTGCGGTTGCGCAGGGCGCTGATACGGTGAAGCGTGCGTTCAATACCGGCACGGTTATCGTCTCCGAATTCACCAATGCGCTCGACCACGTACTCCAGATCGGTGCTGGTTACCGGTTCGGTACTCAGGATCACCTCCCCTTCCGGGAATCGGCCCTCGGGCAGGCGCCCCAGGTCCATTACGATCTCCAGCAGTTCGCTTCGGTTCTCCAGCCGATTGACCGCGTCATGGATGCTAGGCGGAAGCGCAGCTAGCAGAGCCTCCAGATCGTCAGTGATCGCATGTTGCATAGACAGTTTTATCACCTCGTCGTTTGGCGCGAATTGACCGTCCCCAGGCCCTTCACGCCATAGGCTACTCGTTGCTCCAGTGCGGGGACTGTGCGCTGCCGCAGCGCCAGAAGCGCTACATGGCGCACGAGCAGGACTTTTGTAAAAGCCTGCTCAAAGCCACTGTTGCGTAGAGCAGCGATAACAAAAGATTCGTACTCGCGCACCTGGCAATAGATGCGCCGTACCCCATGTTCCTGCAGCCTTCTGATGCCGAACCGCACAAGCGGTTCAGCAAGCTCAGCATGCTCAGGATGAACCATCAGAGAGAGCTGGTGCGGCGCCGGCCCATGACCAGGGCTAAGCCGCAGCCAGGCTCCCAAACGAACGCCAACATCACACACGTAGTTCTCTTTCCCTTGTGAAAGTGGAAATGGCAACGGCGTGAGCGAGCCGACGTGTAGCTTTGCAAATTCTTCGCTGTTCTCTAACATCTCTGCCATTTGTACCCGTTGAGGGGTGACAGAGCGATAGATCTGGTGCAGGCCCCATACGTGATGCCGGCTCCAACGACGCAGCGAGGGGATAGAGGGCACGCTGAGTTGCCCTGCTTCCTCTGAATAGGCCGCCGGGTCATAGACATAGGTCAATTCACGAGCGTAACGCTGGAATCCTGCACGGAGGAAAAGCTCCAGTTCTGGAATCTCATCCTCAACTTTAGCGAAAATACGGAGGATACCGCGTCCTGCTGCTACGTCCACCATGTAATCCAGCAGCGCGGTCAGCACATCGTCACCGCAGACATCGGGTCGCACCATCGAGGCCAGGTAAGAGATATCCCACATGGTGCCTGATGGTCGCTCTTGCACCTGGGCGAACCCCAGAATATGCCAGTGATCTTCACAGATCCACGTGCGAGCAGCAGGACTGAGCGGAAAGATATCCCGTAGAATGGGTGGCAAAGGGTGACGCTTCTCGTCCGGCTCGAGCCAGCACACAAAGTTAGCGAATTCGTGCTGTTTACTACGAGCACGGCGATCAATCGAGTAGATGATTCCCGGCAGATCAACATACAATACCGGACGTATCATCCATCACTCCTGCGTCATGTCATGTAGAGGCAGGCACAACCGTGTCTATCCACCCCTACATACTTGACGTTCTAGGCGCGAGATTTCGCAGCCTGACATAAGCGGAGAAAGTATTGATGAAAGCGTGGATCTTCTGAAACCTCCGGATGAAATGCAGTGCCCAGTATGTTTCCTTCCCGGACGGCGACGATCGTTCCATCGTCGAGCGTTGCCAGCGTCTCCACCTCAGGCCCTACCGCTTCAACGGCTGGCCCACGAATGAAGAACGCATGGAATGGCGCTTCTCCCAGTACCGGCACCGACAGATCAGTCTCAAAACTTTCCCGCTGACTACCAAATGCATTGCGACGGACGCAGGTATGCATCGTGGCCAGTAATGGCTGGCCGGCCAGCGCGTTATCCGTCTCTTTTGCCAGTAAAATCATTCCTGCGCAGGTTCCCCATACAGGGAGACCTTCGCGAATTTTCTGTTGTACAGGCTCCTGCAAACCGTACAACACCATCAGTTTGCCAATGGTGGTACTCTCACCACCTGGTATTATTATACCATCTAAATCGTCTAATTGCGCGGGTAAGCGTATGGGTTTTACTTCGATTTGAATGCCCATTGCGCCAGCAGCTCGCTGCAAGGCTTTCATATGAGCCTCAAAATCACCCTGTAATGCTAATACGCCGATCCGCAGTGGTGAGTTGTGAATGTTATTGTCCATAGAATCAATTGCCTGATCTTTGATTGGCTGGTCATCAATTACCTGATTGCCAATCACCTGGCCCTCTATGTTAGAACATATTTTACAGCGAGGATATTCCTGATCATCGTGCTTGGCAGGAGGCGTTACCAGCCGCGAACGGCCATACGGTCTGGTTCAGTCAGGGCATCCAGGTTGATGCCGACCATTGGCTCGCCGAGGTTGCGCGATACCTCTGCAATGATATGCGGGTCTTCAAAGTGCGTCGTGGCCTGCACGATGGCTTTGGCCCGCTTGAATGGATCGCCAGACTTGAAGATGCCGGAACCGACAAAGATGCCTTCCGCGCCCAGCCGCATCATCAAAGCCGCATCGGCAGGGGTAGCCACGCCGCCGGCAGAGAAATTGACCACAGGAAGTTTGCCGGCGCGAGCAACCTCACATACGAGTTCATATGGCGCTCCCAGATTCTTGGCCTCGGTCATCAACTCTTCTTCGGGCAGCACGGTCAGGCGGCGAATGCCATCCATGATGGCTCGCATATGGCGTACCGCTTCCACAATATTGCCTGTTCCTGCTTCACCCTTCGTGCGGATCATAGCGGCGCCTTCACCGATGCGCCGCAGCGCCTCACCCAGATCGCGTGCGCCACATACAAATGGAACTCTGAAGAGGTGCTTATTAACATGGAAATGTTCATCAGCAGGCGTCAATACTTCTGATTCATCGATGCAATCTACGCCGATGGCCTGGAGAATCTCAGCCTCCACAAAGTGCCCGATGCGGCACTTCGCCATCACGGGAATGGTGACAGCCTCTTTAATCTTGATAATAAGCTCTGGATCGCTCATGCGCGCAACCCCGCCATGAGCGCGGATATCGGCCGGCACGCGCTCCAGCGCCATAACTGCGCAGGCCCCGGCATCCTCTGCGATCCTGGCCTGCTCGGCGTTCACAACATCACAGATCACGCCGCCTTTCAACATCTCCGGGAATGCTCGTTTTACTTGTATTGTTCCTGTTTCTTTTTGCATGATTAATTTGTCTCCTGCTATAGTTCGGATTGGATGGTTGGCTCTATAACATCTGTACTAGCATTCTAGCACATTATGTCATGTTGCCGCTACAGCCAATCGAGGAAATCGCTACCAGCCATGCAGGCCAAGACCATGTCACCCTGAGCGCAGCGAAGGGGAACGGGCTCAGCATGACATAGCTGACCTTTTTGTTGATAAGGAACAGTCAAGCTTGGTTGAACCCTGCCTTACAATAGATACATAGCAAAATAACCATAACGGAAAGGATCAGAAAGCGATGAGACTGATTGTTGGCATATCGGGTTCTACAGGCGCCCTCTACGGCGTGCGCCTGCTGGAAATACTGCACGGGCTAGCGGATATCGAGGTACACCTGGTGATGAGCGAGGGGGCCAGAGCAACCATCGCCTACGAAACAGATTACCAGATAGAAGAGGTAATGCGCTGGGCGCATACTGTCCATGATCCACGCAATGTAGCGGCTTCAATCGCCAGTGGCACGTTCATTACCGGGGGCATGATTGTCGCACCCTGCTCAATCAAGACCCTCTCTTCAATTGCCAATTCCTATAATGATAACCTGTTGACACGAGCAGCCGATGTTTGCCTGAAGGAACGGCGGCGGTTGGTTTTACTCGTGCGAGAGACGCCGTTGCACCTGGGGCACTTACGGTTGATGACCATCGTGACGGAGGCAGGAGGAATTATACTGCCACCTGTGCCCGGATTCTATCAGAAGCCCAAAACAATCCTCGACCTGGTTGATCATACATTAGGAAAAGCCTTAGACCTGTTTGGGATAGAACATCACCTCTACCCGCGCTGGCAAGGATTGCCTCCGCCTTCACCTGCCTCGTGAAATGCTTTTTTGACACCGGCATATATTGATGTACATCAATGATGCCAATTTGTCCTCCTTTGGTATCATTTTCTTTTTACAAAGTACATACGAAAGTACTACAATGTGTTCGCATGTATTGCTTTTTTGTCATTTCGCATGTTATACTCATTGCAACCCTAAGAATATTTCTCGTCTTTTTTAGTCTGTAGATCGGGGTAAGTGCCATGGTGGTAGATAGCCTTCCTCACCTTAGCGAATGTGGCCTGCCGCTCAATGCCGTAGAGTGGCTGGAAACGCATCACAATAGTAAGATTGCTGAGCGCAAGCAAATGATTCGCGACCTCCATCTTAAGCAAGGGAGCCTGGTCATTGATGCCGGCTGCGGCCCCGGCTTATGGACGCCTTTGCTGGCACGTGCCATCGGGCCAAAAGGGCGCATTCTTGGCATAGATATTTCCGTCGAGGCACTGGTTACGGCACAGCAGCGCTGCCGCGCTAGCCGGTACCGGCAGCAGGTCGAGTACAAATGCGCCACTTTAGAGCACCTGCCGGTTGCACCAGGCAGCGCTGATATCATTTTTAGCGCGAACGTGAGCCAGTACTTGCCCAATCCAATCGAAACATTTGCTGCCCTGGGACGTTATCTGGTCAGAGGTGGACGGCTGATCATCAAGGATGTAGACTTTGGAACAATGCGCTTTCACAACATCGATGAGGGTTTGCAAGAGCGAGTTTTCGATGCTCGCAAGCGCTGGGAACAGGTGCGTGTGGATAAGGGCTTTGCCTTTGAGGATAGTTGGGTTGGCTCAAAGCTGGCAGGATACCTGCGCGCTGCCGGGTATGAAGAAGTCCAGGAAAAGCGCTATCGTATTATGCGTGCATACCCGCTGCCGGAAAATTTTCGTTGCTACTTGCATGGTATCACCGAGTGGTTTGTATGCGAAGGCGCTCCCTTCCTTGAGGGTGAAGATATAACGCGCTGGTTGCAATGCTTCCTGGATGAATCACATAACGTAATGGAGCAGGAGACCTTCCAGAGCGAAGAGACCGAGTTTGTCGTATCGGGTGTCTGGAATAGACGTTCTCCTACCAACATTCGTTATTTCGATCTCGCCAGAACCGTGTAGCCGGAACCAGAATCGTAGTACTCTGCTAGCCTTCAAGTGATAGGTGACTGTAGAGTGCCAATTCATTGGCACGTTGGCCTCCCTTGTGGGAGCCAGACACCGATCGATCACAGGAACATTGGCGCAGTAGTAGCGGCTGCTGGTTCACTCTAGCGAGCGTCGCTTAACTGCTCAGCAATCATAACAATAGCCATATCACCCACCAGGGATTGAAGCTGATTATGCAATTGGCCCATACGCTCCATTCGCGCTGTAATAAAATCGTGCCGGGAGGTTCCACACGCCAGTCCTGATAGGCCCCGCTGAGCTGCTTCATACTCCGCGTTAATTTGCGCCAGCAGTCTTGCTACTTCACTGCCTTGTTCATATGCTCCTAGCATGGTTCCTCTCCTTTTTGTTTGTGGGCGTGAAGGTTAAATAGGGAACACGAAATATATTTCATTTGTCTCAACCGCGTAACAGATGTATGGGCTGTGTGTTAACAATGTTAATCACTTGTTAACAAATCACACATCTATAGTATGCATGATTATTACCTTCTTGTCTAGTGCTTCAGTACCTTTTTTCCCTCCTTGTGATGATTTTCACGCGATCTTTATATTTCTGCTTAATTACGTAATGGTTTGCCGGTCATGAGAATTGCCTGTATACGCTCCTGCGTCTTTTCCATGCCGGCAAGGCTCAGGAAGGCCTCGCGCTCCAGGTCGAGCACGTGCTGTTCCGTCACCGGAGTGATGGGCGAGCAATTACCGCCGGTCAGCACTTTTGCCAGGTGACGACCCACAACTGCATCATGCTCACTGATCTTGCCGGTGATGAGCAAATTCTCGATCTGCTGTTCCAGCACCAGGCGAGCGCCTGATCCCGGCAGGAGCAGTAGAGGTGCCTGGAGCGGCTGCCACTTGCCCGCTGCCTGGGCCTCGGCCAGTTGAAGAGCGTCGGCTTTGGCATCGCGCAGCAGCAAGTCGCGGTTGATGGTAATGGGATCGCTCTTACGCAGGAAACGGTATTCCTGTGCTTCTACCGCGCTGGTCGAGACGGTGGCAAAAGCGATAATCTCGAAGGCGCGGCGCGAGGGAGTGAACGGGCCTCCGGTTTTTTTGGCCTGCTGCGATTCGAGGTCTGCTCCGTAGCGCAGCAGTAGTTCTTTGCAGCCGCCGCCTGCTGGCACCAGGCCTACGCCTACCTCCACCAGGCCGATGTATGACTCGGCGTGAGTACGAGCATGGTTACTGTGCATGATGATCTCGCAGCCGCCGCCGAGCGCTCGACCGGCGGGAGCCACCACGACAGGAATCGGACTGTACTTGAGCAACTGGTGCGCCTGCTGGAGGCCGTTAATGGCACTTTCCAGCATTTTCCACTCGCCCTGCCTCGCTCCCATCAAAACCAGCAGCAGGTTGGCCCCCGCAGAGAAGTCCTGAGCCTCATTACCAATGACAATCGCTCTGAACTGTCCGGGTCCCTCCTCAACAGCGTAGCGCAGCATCTCAATGATGCCCTCATCGATAGAATTCATCTTGGTATGAAACTCAACACAAGCCACGCCATCACCGAGATCGATCAGTGAAGCCGAGCCGTTATCGCGCAGGACTCCCCGTGAACCCGCAAGGGATGCCCCTGCCTTACCCGCCTTCACTGCTGCCAGTGAAATGACGCCTTCAGGCACGGGAACAGGCCTGTACGTGCTGGTATGGAAGTCGAAGTACTGGCGCTGGCCTGGAGCACCGGTGTAGAAAGTTCCCTTTCCCTCATGCTGGACCCGTCTCACAAGCTCAGGAACGGGGCGATCTCCCACTACCTTTTGCATAATCTCAGGATGTTGTAAGAGCGCATCCCATACCTCGAAGCTGCCCAGCTCAAAATTGAAGCCCCAGCGCATGGCCTCGTCAATATCCACAATGCTATTGGCAATCTCCTCCGCGTGATTGGCCGCATAGATGAGCGAATCCGCTGTCGTTTCACGAGCGAGCTGCCCAGCGCGGTCATCTGCATTCAGCACGGTGAGCATACGCTGCGCCGGGTCGCTGATATTGCGGGCCTCACCGGTGGAAGGGAAGCGCACCTTCTGTTGCGGTTCATACTCCAGCGTCTTAAGATTAAGCTCCAGGATGACCGATTCGCCATCAGGGCTTTTGATGCGCTTGTAGAAGCCCTGGCCGGTCTTCTCACCAAGCCAGCCCCGGCGGATCATTTCGCGCATCACTTCCGGTACGCGGAAGGTCTCGCGCTGCTCATCGCCCGGCGCGTTCTCATAAAGGTTACTGGCGACGTGAGCGGTCGTATCGAGGCCGGAAAGATCGGCGGTACGAAAGACAGCCGATTTAGGCCGGCCCATAGCTGGCCCCAGGATAGCATCTACTTCGCTGACTGTGTAGCCTTCGTTTAAGGTACGGTAGAGTGTGGACATGAAGCCATAGACGCCGATACGGTTGGCAATGAAATTGGGGGTGTCTTTGCAGATAACGACGCCTTTGCCGAGCACTTCGGTGGCGAAACGTTGCATGAACTGCATGAGCGCCGGATCGGTATCGACATCCGGCACCAGTTCGAGCAGGCGCATGTAGCGCACGGGATTGAAGAAGTGCGTGATCAAGAAGTGGCGGCGAAAATCTTCGCTGCGGCCTTCGGTCAACAGGTGAGCGGGCAAACCGGAGGTGTTGGAACTGATGATCGTGCCGGGCGTCAACACCTGCTCGATCTGCACGTAGAGGTTGCGCTTGATATCCAGGCGCTCTACTACAGCTTCGATGATCCAATCGACGTCTGCCAGTTCTTCCAGGTCATCTTCGATGTTGCCAATGGTGATGAGTTTAGTGCCCTGCTTGCTATAAAATGCGGCAGGGCGGGCATTCAAGGCCTTTTCCAGCCCGGTACGCGCTATTTTGTCGCGGTCTTTGCCGGCATCTGGCGGCACGATATCGAGCAGCAGACTGGGGATGCCAACATTGGCGAGGTGAGCTGCAATGGCCGCACCCATGACACCGGCGCCCAGCACTCCCGCCTTACGAATTTGATATGCCATGGCTATGATATCCTCTCAATGATTGTTGCCACGCCCTGGCCGCCACCGACACAGAGCGTAGCCAG
Organism: Chloroflexota bacterium; assembly: GCA_902812455.1. Next base: position 51,926 of record CADDZH010000020.1, read on the forward strand.
CCCCAACGTCTTGTCAGCCGTCTGCAGGTCGTTGATCAGTGTGGCAATCAGACGCGCTCCACTACAGCCAAGTGGGTGACCAAGAGCAATCGCCCCACCGTGCGGATTGAGCTTCTCCTCGTCGATGCCCATCTCTCTGATGACCGCCAGGTTCTGCGCCGCAAATGCCTCGTTGAGTTCGATAATGTCGATATCGCTCAACTGCATGCCTGCGCGCTGCAGCGCCTTCTTCATGGCCGGCACAGGGCCAATGCCCATAATATCGGGCCGTACCCCTGCCACTGCCATTGTGATCACTCTTGCAAGTGGCGTAATGCCGAGTTCACGAGCTTTCTGGGCCGACATCAGTACGGCAGCCGCTGCGCCATCGTTTAGCGGGCTGGAGTTGCCCGCCGTGACGGTTCCACCTTTGATGAAGGCCGGTTCGAGAGCAGCCAGTTTCTCCATTGACGTATCGCGCCGTGGGCCTTCGTCGATCTCCATCAATCTGCCATCAGGCAGTGGCACAGGCACGATTTCGCGCTTAAAGATGCCGCTGTCGGTGGCCGCAATGGCGCGCCGGTGACTGCGCAGCGCAAAGGCATCCTGTTCTTCGCGGCTGATGTTGTATTCACGCGCCAGGTTTTCGGCGGTGAGGCCCATCGGGATGTAGCTCGAATAGCCATATTCAAGCTCACAAGGTGGATAGGGCATGCCTGCCTCCGGCTCTTCGCCATCACGCGACTTGATCAGGCGAGGGTTGAAGCTCGGATTGAAGCCGCCCATCGGTACCCGCGACATGCTTTCAACGCCGCCTGCTACAAACACATCACCTAGATCGAGCATAATGCTCTGCGCTGCCATGTTGACGGCCTGCAGGCTGGAAGCGCAAAACCGGTTGACAGTCACGCCGGCTGCTGTCTCCGGTAGTCCGGCCAGCGCTCCGACGATACGCGCCACATTCATACCCTGTTCGCCTTCGGGAAAGGCGCAACCGATAATCACGTCCTCGATAAGGGAACGATCAAACTGTGGCACGCGCTCAACGGCGGCTTTAACGGCTATGGCCGCCAGGTCATCGGCGCGAACATCTTTAAGCGCGCCTTTGTTGGCCCGCCCGATGGGAGTGTGCACTGCACTCACGATTACTGCTTCTGCCATGTTTATTTTCTCCTTATGATTGAACCCGGCGGGTGACGAGGGCAAGCGCAAGGCCCCCACACCACACCCACCTCCCACAGCTTCGATACATCGAGCTTCTACAAGCCCCTACAGATTACGATTACAGGGGATAACCCTGTTTCTTGACAACCAGGGCCGCGATCTCACGCTGCAAGGCCACGCCGTTGATCAGGTAGTCTCCGACGTAGGTGCGGACACGCTGCAATTCTTCCTGCGCCTCGCTCTCGCTCGCATTACTCATGATCATTTGATCAAGGTTGGTGCGGATGCGCGAGAAGGCCAGCCAGGTTGCCAGTTGTGCAAGCTTTATATGCGTTGAGCTGTTCTGCTCGCTACGGCGCACGGCCTGGGTTGCGCGGGCCAGCGCGCTATCGATAGCATAGAGATCGATCAAGAGGTTTGCCAGGTACTCAATGAACTCTTCCTCGTTCTCAATGGCCTGCATGTACTGCATGGCGAACTTTACACCTGTGTAGATGGTGGCATCCTTAGCGCGTTCCAGGGCATTGACCGCATCGCGCAGTTCGGCAGGGATGGCCTCGCCCGCATTGTTGAGAGGCTGGCCAGATTGCACACGGGCGGCAACGACCGGGTACAGCTCCATCAAAGGAACCTTGCCCTTCAGGGCACGGCGGAAGAGCGTTCCTGCCACGACAAGGCGGTTGATCTCGTTTGTGCCCTCGTAAATACGCTGGATGCGAGCGTCGCGGTAGGCTTTCTCAATAGCATAATCCTGCATGAAGCCGTAGCCACCAAAGATCTGCACACCCTCATCGACGACGAAGGCCAGTACTTCGCTGCCGTGAACTTTGGCAATAGAGGCTTCGATAGCATACTCTTCAATCGCTTTGAAGGCGGCCTCTGTATCGTTACTGGCGCTGCGGCGGGCATACTCGATGTTTGCTGCGGTACGGAATACCTCGCTCTCGGCAGCATAGGTCTCGGCTGCCATACGGGCCAGTTTCTTCTGGATCATGCCGAACTCGCTGATGAACTTGCCAAAGGCCTTGCGCTCCGTCGTATATGCGGCAGCCATACCAAGCGCTGCCTGCGCGCCACCAACTGCACCGGCGCCGAGCTTGAGACGCCCGATATTGAGAATGTTGAAGGCGATCTTGTAGCCTTTGTGTATCTCGCCCAGCAGGTTCTCCACAGGTACCTTTGCATTCTCAAAGTAAACCTGGCGCGTCGAGGAACCTTTGATGCCCATCTTGCGCTCTTCGGCGCCCGTTGAGATGCCGGGCCAGCTCGTCTCAACGATGAAGGCGGATGGCCTCTCATTGCCGATACGGGCAAACACGATCATGAGATCGGCAAATCCCGCGTTGGAGATCCATTGCTTCGTGCCATTGAGAATATAATACTTGCCATCCCCCGACAGTTCAGCCCGCGTGCTGATATGCATGGCATCGGAACCCACGCCCGGCTCGGTCAACGCATACGCGCCGATCCACTCGCCGGTTGCCAGCTTGGGCAGGTACTTCCGTTTCTGCTCTTCTGTGCCATAAAAGACGATAGGCAGCGTACCGATAGTGGTATGGCCGCCAAAGGCAGTGCTAAACGAGGCTTCGCGCAATTGAGCGCCGACCAGGGAGCTGACGAGCAGCCCTAATTCCGCGCCGCCATATGCCTCCGGCACATCGATCATGAGCAGGCCCTGTTCTCCAGCCTTCCTGAGCAGGCTGGGCATCAGTCCCGGCTCCTGGTGATCGATAAGCTCAACCTTTGGCAGCACTTCGCGCTGTATGAACGCCGCGCAGGTCTCCTCAATCAAGCGCTGCTCTTCGTCGCGCTGCTCCAGTGTGAATATCCTGTCAGCGCTCTCACTGACGGGGGTGGTTAAAAACGCAGTTCCTACTTCGGTTGGCTGCATGGTCGTGGACATAGATACTGATCTCCTTTACGAATAGGATGTCATCCTGAGCCCGTTCCCCTTCGCTGCGCTCAGGGCTTCGGCTCACTCGCTCAGGGGAAACTCCGCGAAGGATCTCTCGATGGGCAGCGGATGCTTCCCCTTCACGAGCGTTCAGGGCTTCGGCTCACTCGCTCAGCATGACATGGCTGGATGATTTTGTTAATTTTCATAATTGGCCCCTACTAGTCTGTCAAACTTCAAGTGATGGATGCAAGCCTGGCCCCCACAAGGGAGGCCACGACATGGTATTGGTTAAATGAAGCTTGACGGACTACTACATTATTTTGTGGGCCTTAACTCTCTACGCAGGACTTTGCCGATGATGGATTTCGGCAGGCTCTCACGAAATTCTACGATCTTCGGCACTTTATAGGCGGCCAGGTGTTGTTTGCAGTAGTCAATGATGCTTTGTTTCGTCTCTTCCGAGGCCGGAACGCCGGGCTTGAGCACAATAAAAGCGGCTACCGTTTCACCCCTGTACTCATCGGGTACCCCCGCCACAGCAGCCTCCTGGACAAAGGGATGCTGGAACAGAACCTCTTCAACTTCGCGAGGAAAGACATTAAAGCCGCTGGCGATGATCAGGTCTTTGGCGCGCTCGACGATGTAGAAGTAGCCGTCTTCGTCCATTTTGCCCAGGTCACCGGTGCGCATCCAGCCATTGAAAAAGGCGGCCTCAGTCTCTTCTTTGCGATTCCAGTAACCTTGCATAATGTTGGGACCCTTGACGACGATCTCGCCAATCTGGCCGGGAGGAAGAAGCTGCCCGCTTTTTTGATCGATGATGGCAGCATCTATACCCGGCAAGGGCAGGCCAATACTACCTTGCCGGCTGTTGCCATCGAGCGGGTTGCAATGAGTGACGGGTGAGGCTTCGCTTAAGCCATAGCCCTCAACCAGCCGGCCATGAGTGATGGCCTCAAAGTCCTGCTGCACTTTGGCAGGCAGCGGAGCGGCACCGCTGATGCAGTATTTAATCGAGCGTAACTGTTCAGTGTGCTTGCCTGCTTCACGCATGATGGCCTGGTACATAGTTGGTACACCGGGGAAGAGGGTAGGGCGATAGCGCCGGATCGCCTTTACCACGTCTTTCGCCTTGAATCGCGGCAACAAGACCATTGTCGCCGCTGCAAAAATGGCAAGATTCATGCCTACCGTCATTCCATACGAATGGAAGAATGGGGCGACACACAACACGATCTCTCCTGCTTCGCGCGCTTTTGGCGTCCAGTAGCGCGTCTGCATAGCGTTGGCGAGAAGATTGCGGTGTGTGAGCATGGCGCCTTTTGACAGCCCAGTTGTGCCGCCGGTGTATTGAAGGACGGCAAGATCGCTGCTCGATGTTGGCACAGGTAAATTGAACAGCTCTATGCCGAATCTGGTATGCGAGCGGAGCATATCGCTCATGAAGTGGAGCGTGCGATCTTCGTGAATCTCTTTCTCCACCAGGCGCGGTTCTGGATACTTCGCGCCACGCCGGCTAAGTGGATAGAGCCTGCGCAAGACAGGTGGCAGGTAATCGGCAGGGCTGGTAAGAATGACGTGTTCCAGGGCTGTATTGGAGCGCACTGCACGCACGACCGGGTAGAAATCGTCGAGCATGACCATGATGCGAGCGCCTGAATCGGCCAACTGGTGCTGCATCTCGCGCGGGGTATATAAGGGATTGGTTGGAACAACGATTGCTCCAGCCTTTAACGCGCCATAAAATGCGATAGGATACTGGGGGATATTCGGCAGGGCAATAGCAACACGATCACCTTTTTTGATCCCCAATCTCTGCAAGCCAACAGCAAAGCGGTTTGCGAGCGAAGAGAGCTGGGCATAGCTGAGCGTGGTGCCATAGTAGATGATGGCGGTATGTGCCGGATAGCGCTTGACCGTTTGATCAAGCAGCCATGTGAGGGGCTGATCGGGAATATCGATTTGAACAGGTACCCCTTGCTCATAATGACGAATCCAGGGACGCGCCGACAATAGTTCATTGTAAGTACGATCACCGGCCACGCCCGCCTTCCCGCTGCTTGCATGAGAAGCCTGTTGCTCAAATTGAGACCTATTGATAAGGGACGAATCGGTCATAGGGATCAATTCCTCTCAAGTTCTTCTCGCTCATAAGATATTCATTATAGTAATTATATGGCTCTATTCTGTAGAAGAACACGTTGCCAGCTAACAATTTTTGGGGGCAAAATGATGGTGCAGCTAACAAAACATAATTATGGTTCCCGGTAACATTAGCCAGCGAGTTAGCCCGGCCTCCAGATGATTCCTACGCCTGCCCCTGGGCCAGCAAGAAGCAGGCTTGAGCCATCCGGTGACCAGCGCATGATTACGCCTCCTCCAACTTGAGTGGTAGGACTCGCCGGGATTGAGAACGTGGCAAGAAGACGACCGGAGGTGCAATCGTAGATACTTATATCAGAGGAATCATTGATGGCAATTTCGCGGCCATCGGGACGCCAGGCGGCAGTAAATGTCACAGAGCCAGGAGCCGGGCCTGCCGGGACTTTCAGCAGGCCCAATGCCTGCTCAAGGCCCTTGTCGCGTACCGGAAGAGTGGGGAGCCTGTCCGCTTGCAAGGCGACCAGTATGCGCCGGCTCACCAGCGGCAGGGCAGGCGAAGTTAACCTGCCGGCTATATACAGGCCGTTCGCTATGTAGCGCCCATCTGGCGACCACGCGGTAAAGTAGGTAGTCCAGGTATAGACGCCCGGCAAATATGAGGGCGCATTGCCATTCTGGAAGGTCAAAGCAGCGAATCCCGGTTGCCAGGGCGTGAACGATGAGCCGCCATCGGGATTGCCAACCGGGCCGGTAAGCGTTGCACCATTTGTTACCATCTGTGGGACGAGTACGCCGTCTGCTTCCCAGCGGTAGGACAGGGCAACGGGGATGTTGATCACATAATCGCCAGGAAGAGCAGGCACATAGGCAATATGCACGGGCCGTCTCTGTACGATATCCCACACCAGATACTCGTAGGATGGCGTCGAAGAAATTGCTTCTACATGCAGGAGGACTTCAGCATGCCTGCCGTCTCTATCGAGCAGGAGCAAGCCATCCAGTTGCGGTCCTTTCGCTGCCACTGCAGCAAAAAGAATAGCCAGTCGCATCCCATCAGGAGACCAGAGGATACTGTCATAAAATAGAGTTGTGTAGCTGGCAAAGTGACTATGCAGCGCCTGAAAAATAGGGGCTTCAGGGAGGATTCGCGTGATGAGCTTGCCGGTATGCGCATCATAAATTTCTACCAGGCCCTTCTCAGATGGGCTGGCAGGGCAACCATTCGTATAGCCAAGCACGGCAATCGAGCGGCCATCCGGCGACCAGGAGGCATCCATGATGCAGGTAAATGGCCCGGAACTGCCGAGCGATTCAGGTGCGGGATAAGAGCGAGGGACGGAAGCCTGTGTGGAAGGCGTACCGGAGCCAGCGTGAAGATCGCTGGCGAGTAGCCTGAAAAAGCTGCCTGCATAGCCCGAAACGACAATGAATAGCGCGCATGCAACGAGCAATGCTGCCACAGCAAGGCTCACGCGCCGCCTGGGTCTCTTCGCGCTGAACTCATGTTCAAAGAAGTCGTTCACCCGCCGCGAAAAGCCGCGCTGTTTATCATCGCCGCGCTGATCCAGGTCGGTGAACTCGATCTCCGCCCCGGAATCTGGATAGGCATCATCTTGCCCGGTTTGCTCGGTTTGCTCGGTGTTTTGAGAGTTGCTCATAGATGGATCATACCTGTACATCTGCTGCCACAGCTATATGATAGCATACAAGGGGAGACAGATCGTGTATAGTAGGGGCGAGCGGGGTTGTGG
>CADDZH010000021.1 GCA_902812455.1 Chloroflexota bacterium
CTCTCATCATCACCGGATGCCTGCCGGGCCTTTATGGTCGCCCGTCCGTTTCCTCATATTCCTCGCGGGTCGTGGGGGCCTTGCGCCTGCCCTCCTTCGGGTTTCTTCTTCGGCCCGCGCAGCCGTACCATAGTAGGGGCAGGGCTTGTCCCTGCCCTGCTTCTTGTCCCTGCCCTGCTTCGGGCGCCAATTCTGTGTGCTACAATAAAGACACATATGACATCTTCCTCGCTGCAACAATTGATCATTGAGCGTATCCGGCGAGAAGGGCCGCTCACGTTTGCCGAATATATGCGCATGGCGCTCTACGAACCCACCTATGGCTACTACATGGCTGGCCCTGCCAGGATAGGCTGGGAAGGCGATTACTACACCAGCACCGGTGTCTCCGCACTCTTCGCTCACTGCATGGGACGACAACTTTATCAATGGTGGGAAAAATTGGGCCATCCCTCACCTTTTATTGTATTGGAACAGGGAGCAGGACGCGGTGATCTGGCAGGCGAGATACATGCATGGGCAGAGCAGGAAGCACCGGATTTTTCTCGCGCCCTCGACTACCTCATCGAAGATATACGCACCGGCCAGGATGCAACTGTAGGTTCCCGATTTATCGTGGAACCCCGATTTATCGTGGAACCCCAGTTCATTGCGCCCTCCTCCACAAGCGCGCCCAATCACACGCATAACGAATACCAGCCTCACGTCATCCTCTCCAACGAACTCATCGATGCCTTCCCCGTCCACATCGTGGAGACGCGCAATCAACGGCTCTACGAAGTCTACGTGGATGTGCAAGATGAGCGACTGTGCGAGGTGCTGGGTATACCTTCTAGCGAGGAGGTGGCAGGCTACCTGGACCGCTACAAGATTCCCTGGGCCAGCTTCGGCGATGGCTGGCGAGCAGAAATTAACCTGGACGCGCTGCGCTGGATCCAACGAGCTGCTGGCCTGGTGCGGCGAGGCTTCATCCTCACCATTGACTACGGTGACAGGGCCAGGGCGCTCTATACACGAGAACGGCGTAGGGGCACGCTGGCCTGCTACTTTCGCCACCAGTTCAATGAACGCCCGCTGGTTCGCCCTGGCGAGCAAGATATCACAGCTCACGTGAATTTTAGCGCCTTGATCGACGAAGGCAGGCGGCAAGGTTTGCGGCTTCACAAGTTTACCACGCAGCGACAATGGCTTGAAAGCATGGGCATCCACGAAGAAGCCGAGCGACGGCGCGCCAGCGAATTCGCCGAAGCCGATACGGCGCGAGCCACAGATCGTGGCCAGGTAGCGCTGCTGAAATGGTACGATCTGCGCCAGCGTGTAGCCGCCCTGACCGACCCTGCAGGCATGGGCAACTTCAAGGTGCTCGTGCTCAGGCGCTAACACTGTACAACCAAAAAGGGCACTTAACCGTGCTTACATCAAGATAATGCAAAGGCAGGAAAGCGGTTAGGGAATGGGGGTGCAGGGGGCTTCGCCCCCTGCCGGGGTCTGGGGAACGCTGTCTGGGGGACAGTGTGCAGGGGACCCAGCCTTTCTTATTCCCCAATAAGGTTTGTTGAAAATGCAATAAGAAAGGAGTATTTAAGATGAGCCCGGCTGAGACAGTCGAAGCGTTCATGATAGCGCTGGAATCAAAGGACTTTGAAAAGGCCAGGGGTATGCTGGCTGATGATTTTCTCTTTAGCGGTTGGACGCCCCAACCCCTGGATACATACGGCTTCATGAATGTCATGCAGGGGTTGAGGGAAGGCATACCGAATCTCTCGTACCATTATGAGGCGGTAGAAAGCACAGGAGACGTTGAAGGGGTTGGGGAAGTCAAAGCAACCATCAAGGTAACGGGCACACAGACTGATGGCTTCATCCTGCCAGCGCTGGGTTTGCCCCCCATTCCACAGACGGCCCGCAGCATTTCTTTACCGCAGGAGCACTGGATCTTTACTCTAGAGAACGGGAAGATTGCGCGGATTACGACCGAACGGGTGTCCGGAGGAGGGATACAGGGCCTGCTTCGCCAACTGGGTATTGAGATACCGCTGGTCGGGCAGTGAGGCTTTGCCCAGGCGTTGATCATTAGCGTGCATAATACTGCCGCCCACGCCAGTCCAGGCCCTTATGCGTGAGAACGCGCCACGCCGATTCTGCCAGGATGCCTTCAAACATGGCTCCGGCCAGTGGATGGGTGAAGGCATAATACCAGGGAACCTTCAGGCCCTTATCCAGCCAGAAGCGGTAGGCCAGCAGTGGGATAAGCTCCACCATCCCGGCGAGAGATATTTCAGCGGGTAGCACGCTGCCTTTGCGCCCTCTCATACCCATGAGCCAGGCTACTAACGGTAAGAGGAAGGGAATGATGGCAATTGCTGGCAGGCCAATCAGCTCCAGCAGCACAAAGGCCAGCCCACCACGGCTGCCCAGGTAGGCATTCTTCCGCCAGCCCTGCCAGATCTCACCTAGCTTATTGTACATACGCACACACACAAGACTGCGCCCATCTACAAGACGCAGGCGAAACCCACAGGCTTTCACAACTCGAGCAAGGTCGCGATCATCGACCAGGGACCCCCGCAGATCCGGTCGAGCGTAACCGCCGGTGATCTCGTAGACAGCGCGGCGCAGCAAGATATATTGCCCATTGGCAAGGGCAACGGGGCTATGCGGGTCATTGATAAGCTTTACAGGATACTGCATGCTGATCCCCAGGTAAGCCATGGGCATCATGACCTTGTTCCAGAAACCCGGCAACTCATGCGCCGTTCCCAGCGAAAGCAGGTCTATTCCTCCCCCAATCGCCTCCTTCAAGGCAAAACGCAATGCGCCGGGTGCGTGCCAGGTATCGGCGTCGGTAAAGAGCAGCCAGTCACCACGCGCTTCTTGCACTCCGCAATGGAGCGCATGAGGCTTGCCTGCCCAGCCCTCAGGCAGCTCGCGCAGGCGCAGGACATACAGGCGCTTCCCCTGTGGATGCCTCTGGGCAATCTCGTCCAGGATGCCCTCAGTCCCATCCGTTGATCCGTCATCAACCACAATGACCTCGTAGTTGTCATAATCCTGTTCCAGCAGCGATGTCACACAACGGCGAATATTTCGCTCCTCGTTGCGAGCCGGTACAATAATGGAAACCAGCGAAGATGATTCTTCCAAAAAACGGGTGTTATCGCCTTCGTGGAGGGTAGGGGCAACCCTTGCGGTTGCCCTGGTGCCATCGCCGGTTCTCCCGCTCTCCCTCGCGTGAGCCTGATCGTCCGGCTTCGTGCGCAGCCAGAGCACGATATAAAAGAGAATCACGCTCGCAGCGTGAGACCATAGAAGCAGGCGCGGCCAGGAGCGCAACATGAATCCACTTGCTTTCTTCATGCCACTGATTATAGCAGGGATAAGCGGCAAAAAACCAGTATTGCGAGCAACAGGCAACTACTGTACAATCTAGGTGGAGAGCAAGCGAGAAATTTTGCTGCGGTGATGAAAGAACACGTGACGAACAACTTCATGCGACCGGGATGCTATCACAGGCTCATACTGCTCATGGCAGCCAGCCTGGGGATGCTTCTGCTCTACGCTTTGTCAAGCATTGTTGTCCCACAACCAGTAGCTCTTGCACATGCCTTTGTTATCGGCTCAGACCCGGTCGATGGCTCGACAGTGCCTACTGCGCCTTCAGTCGTGCGTATCTACTTTGATGCGCCTATCAGCCCCGCAAGCGCTGCTTATGTCTACAGCCCGCAAGAACAGATCGTCAACGCCTCGCACAGCATCATCCCCAAGAATAATCCGCGTGAACTAGACACACCCCTTAAAAACCCCAGCCAGTTGCCGCTCGGCAGCTATACGGTGCGCTGGACGGCCTTAGCAGATGAAGACGGGCATACCACGCACGGCGTCATCGGCTTTAACATCGGCCAGTCCAGCACAGGTCTGCCGGGAGTGACGATCCTGGGGCCGAGCACCAGCAATATCTTGCCTACCCTCGATCTGTTAGGAATATTGCTGGTCGCCTGGGAGTGGCTTGTGCTTCTCGCGCTCGTCTTCTGGATAGGGATTCTGATTGCGGAAGGTATCGTCTTGAACGGCGTTGAGCGAGCCTTTGCCCTGCTCACTCGCGCAAGAAAGCAAGCACAACCGCTCGGGTGGCTCTGCCTGGCAGCCTTGCTCGTTGGTGAGGTCATCACGCTGGTACTCCGTGCCACGCAGTTCAGCCAATCCCTTAACGGCAACAACATCGATTTCTCGGTGCCTGGCCAGATCCTCACCAGATCAACTTATGGCTCTCTCTGGCTGGCGCGCATCGCGCTCCTCCTCGTCGCGGCAGGCTTCCTATGGTGGACCAGTCGCCAGCGCGATAAAGCCGCTAAGCCTGCCAGGCGATATACTATCACCTGGCTGGCCCTGGCAGGCCTGCTCTTGCTCACATACGCGCTTTCAAGCGATGCCGCCCAGCTCGCCCAGCCGCATATCAGCGCGATTATCCTGGACTGGCTCTACCTGGCCGCTTTATGTACCTGGCTGGGTGGATTAGCCTATCTTGGCTACATCCTGCTCCCACTGCTGCCAACTGTTGAGCCAGATCGCCGCGCAGAAACGCTGACCACCCTGCTGAGACGCCTGCAACCACTCATGTTGAGCGCGGTGGGCGTGCTGCTCGTCAGTGGATTCTACCTGTCTGAAGTGAGTTTGACCGGCATCCAGCAATTCATTACCGAGCCGTATGGACGTACATTGCTGGTACAATGGGCGCTGATCGCCATCATGATCGCGATCACTGTCTACGTATTCTTTGTACTGCGCCCGAAGCTTGCACGGCAAGCAACCCTCTTGCCGGTTGTCAATGCCGAATTACCGGCCCGCCGCGTGCGCCAGTCTGCCTTCGACCAGGTGGCGCGCAGCCTGAAGCAGCTCCTCAACGTGCAGTCATGGTTTGGTGCGGGCGTCCTGCTCTGCCTCGCATTGATGGCCTTCTTTGCCCCTCCCATCGTCTTTCCCAACGTAACCTACACGCAATACCCGGCGGCCACCAGACCCGCAGCCGGCAATATCATTACTCAAACGAAGCAGGCCGGTAACCTCTCAATCATGCTGGCCATCGTTCCGGGAAAGGCCGGCAGGGCCAATACCATCATTGTAACGCTGCTGGATGTGCATAGCGGCAATCCGGTGACCAACGCACAGGTGCAGGTCGCCACCAACATGGTCGTGATGAATATGGGCAACTTGCAGGCAAGTATGAAGGGCGGCAATGCAACCTATACTGCCACCTTTCCGGCAGGTACAGCCTTTTCAATGGGCGGCCTCTGGCAAGTCGCCTTGCGCATCCAGCGTCCTGGCCAGAAACCGCTGGTGGTGGTGTTTCAAATCGTCCCGAACACGGGATAAAAGATTTTTACCGGATCGGACTGTAGGGACAGTAGAAGCTCGATTTATCGAAGCTGTGGGTGGAGAGGGGATAGGCGGGGGCCTTGTGCTTGTCCCCGCGCCCCTACTCTCCCCATCATTGCCGATCCTGGTCGTTAAAGTTCATAAAGAAAGAAAGAAAGAAAGAAACGAGAGCAGATGATCCGCATAGAAATTCCCCAGCGGGGAACCATCGAACTTGAACACGTCGTATTCGATATCAACGGCACCCTTGCCGTAGATGGGGTGCTCCTGCCAGGAGTTACGGAGCGCTTGAAGAGGTTAGGGCAGCAACTTACTATTCACGCGCTGACGGCAGGAACGCATGGAAACCTGGACGAGCTACAGAAGATGCTGGAACTCCCGCTCCACAAAATTGGCACAGGCGAGGAGAAAACGCGCTATGTACAGCAGCTCGGGCCGGAAAAGGTGGTGGCCATCGGCAATGGCATGAATGACGTTGGCATGCTGCGCCTGGCTGCCCTCGCCATAGCAGTCCTGTCACAAGAAGGGGTAGCTACCGGCGCGCTGCAAGCAGCGGATGTGCTGGTCACCAGCCCGGTCGATGCTATGGAGCTCCTGCTGAAACCAAAACGATTGATCGCAACACTACGTGGCTGAACATCACCTCCACCACATCCTTCCCGTCCTTGTAGTGGCAGAGCTTGCCTCTGCCATCGCTCTCCTTCCCTCTGCCATAGCTCCCTATCCTACGATCATTGCGGGTTTTGCGACTCCCTGTGCGCCTTCGCTCTCTCGTAATAGCCAGCCGCGCTGGAGATAATCTCCTCCTGTTCCGCCTGCGACAAATCGCGCACCACCTTTGCAGGCACACCTACAGCGAGCGAACCTGCCGGGATGCTTTTGTGTTCGCCCACCAGTGCGCAGGCGCCAATAATCGTGCCCGAGCCGACCTGGGCATGAGAGAGCACAACGGCGTTCATACCCACCAGCACACGATCACCCAGCGTCGCACCATGAATCACCGCGTTATGCCCGATAGTACACTCTTCACCAATGGTGAGTGGAGCATCGGCATCGAGATGGAGCGTACAGTTATCCTGGATGTTGGTGCGGCGCCCTATGACAATGGGGCCGGTATCACCACGTATGACAGCGTTGTACCAGATGCTCGCTCCCTCATGGATCGTGACATCGCCGATGATCATTGCCCCTGGGGCGATAAAGACATCATCAGCAATGCTAGGCCAGACGCCTTTGAACGGTAGAATGGGCATAAATAACTCCTCAGAAAAGGTAGAAACAATGTATAATGGGCGCAATGATGAAGTAACGCACCAATATCCGTAGGGGCCGATTTATCGCGCCCACCGCCGATTTATCGGCCTCTATCTTGGTCATACTATTGGTCCCTACACAACCACGCGCTTAATCCCCCACACAAGCTCATCCAATCTGGGATAATAATTCTCGGCAGCAGCATCGAAGCTGTTAATCACAACGCAATTGTAGTTCTGGCCCTCGGAGTGGATATACTCCTTGTTGCTCAATGCCATACCAACATGCGTGATCTGCTTGCTACCAAAGAAGATCAGGTCGCCCTCGCGCATCTCTTCACGTTTCACACTGCGCGTCAAAAAATCATGCTGCTGCTCGGCATCGCGTGGAAGGATATAGCCGCCCATACGGTAGCATAATTGCACAAGGCCGCTGCAATCCAGGCCCTCCCAGCTTGTTCCGCCCCACAGGTAGGGCCTGCCCAGGAACATGCGAGCATAGGCTGTCACTGTACTGACCGGCATCTGTGGGTAGACTTCTGTATCCTTGCGAATATCAATGGCGCTGCGCGCCAGCCACGCGGTACGCTCGCCAGGTAACACTACCTCTAAGCGCTGCGGATACGTAATATCCAGGATGGGTAAGGCCGTCGAGAGGTAGACAACCCCTGCTCTATCGTCTCCTTCAGCCTTCGCATAAAGAGGTGTATGTGTTGCAGTAATGACGGCCACAAGTGGTAGAGCCGTTCCACAGGTCTCACCCACCTTGCAGAATCCCTTGGTAATCGGCTCTTCAAGCTGGTTCGTGCGAATCCAGCCTTCGTAGTCGGGGAGCGTAACGTACGTCCATTCACCACTCGTTTCACCGGCAACAACTGGCACATTCATCAATGCCTGCGTAACCAGTTCAGAGGCAGGATCGGGGCCGCCGCGAATGTCTGCCACACCGGCAGAAACAACATAATTCGCTGCAATCGTGATCGTCATTTACCTATTCCTTAAGGTCTCATTTACGTAAAAGATTACTTACCACAAACACCAGGTTTGCCGGGCGTTCTGCCATCCGGCGCATAAGATAGGGATACCACTGCGAACCATAGGGCACATAGATGCGCACATTGTACCCTTGCTGTACCAATTCTTCTTGCAAGTCTCGCCGGATGCCATAGAGCATCTGGAACTCAAACGCTTCTTTGCTGACGCCGTGATCACGAGCATATTTGCGTGCAGCGTTGATGATCGCCTCGTCATGGGTAGCAATTGCCGGATAATTGCCGCGCAAGAGCAACATCATCATCAGTTGCACATAGTTGTGATCGACTTCGCTCTTGTTCTGGAAGGCGATAGTTTTTGGCTCCTTGTACGCACCCTTTACCAGGCGCACGCGCACACCTTGAGCAATGAGCTGCTCGACATCCTTTTTACTGCGGTACAGGTAGGACTGGATCACCGTTCCGACATGCTCGTACTGCTGGTGCATACGCAAAGTGATATCCACTGTACGCTCGGTGTAGGCTGAGCCTTCCATATCGATGCGTACAAAGATAGGATATTGCTGCGCGTGTTCCAGGATGGCCCGCACATTCTCCTCGCACAATTCCTGAGATATATCCAGGCCCAGCGCCGTCAGCTTGATAGAAATGTTAGCATCCACACCGTTCTGCTTGATGGCTTTGAGGATGTTGATATAATCCTGCGCGGCTGATCTGGCCTCGCGCTCATCAGAAACGTTTTCGCCGAGGTGATCGAGCGAGACATGCATCCTCTTCTGGTTGAGAGCACGTGCAGCCTGGATCGCCTCGTCCAGCGCTTCTCCAGCGACGAAGCGACGCGAGGCACCTCGCGTCGCACGATTAGAAATAACGAATTTGCGCACAGTCTCATGTTGTGCCAGATACAGCAGTGTACCCTTGAGCATCTTTGCCCCCTTGTTATTGAGATCACAAAGAAAATTGTGCTTCCTTAGTTATGATAGCACAAAATCATTGCTCTACGGTAAATCCTCCTCTGGTTCTGGGCCAATGCGGCTCCATAAGCCCAGGCGGATCAATTCATTGCGCGCGTCAAAACCAAATAACTCAGGGTCCATATCCCGCCCATAACGAAGCACGAGACCGCGCAGCATCTCGATCTGTTCAGCTTTGCAGGCCATGTCTCGCTCAAACGGAATATGCTGGGCCAGTTGCTCAATTGCCTGCCGGTGATACCACTGTTCTTGCGTCTCTGACATAAGCAGGATGAGATATTTTCAGGGTTTTCGTCTATGTTCCACACAGGACGCATTACAACCCTATTGCCTTATTCTACAATCCTATCATGCCAGACCTGCAAGCTTCAAGAACCTTCTTTGTTTTTTCATGGCTTTATGCTGCCTCATGTCATCCTGAGCGCACCGGCTGCCTCATGTCATCCTGAGCGCAGCGAAGGATCTAAGCTTCAAGAATGCACCCTATTTTTTCATAGCTCTTCCTGAATAGACAAGCGATACAGCGACATACGTTTATACAAGATGAAAATAGCCATTTTACCCTATTGCTCGCCTGCAAAACTTGACCGTAGCCCATGTGAATGCTACTGTGACTTACAGCAATGGTATTTTCTGGAACAAACTGGAACGAACACAAAGGTGGATGAACAACGATGCTCTGCACATTTTGCCATATGGCTCGCTTAGATAATGAAGCTCCTTGCCCATTCTGTGGCGCGCCATCTCCTCTCTCCTTGAGGAACGGGTATGATGCAGCTCCTTACGGGGCTACCATGCCACCCCAGGCAATCTGGAGCAATTTGGGTTCGGCTCCAGCTTTTCCACAAACGCCGGCGCAGGTAAGTAACCAGGTACCGGTACCACAGGCTCTTCCACAGACGCCGCAGGCCCAGCCCTTGCCAGACCGGCGAGATGAGTCACTGCTGCCGGCCATCTACCAGCCGCCGCAGCCTTCCGTGCCTTTTCAGCCAGGCTTCTTGCCGCAACCACTACAGGAGCCGGGATTAGAAGGAAGCGCCATGGTGCCGGTTCCTGCCCAAGACCTGGGAACATTCATCGCCACACTGCCAGGAGGGGAAAACGTCACCTATGTCCCTCCTATGTATACCAAACCCCGGGCCATTATCCCGCGCTACCGTGCTATCAGCGGGCTCCTGAGTGTCCTGATTGTGACGCTCTTGCTCTGCTCCGGCCTGGCGTATTACGCCAAAGCCAGCGGGAAATTAACCGCGCTTAGCCAGAAATATGGCCTTATCCCGCCACCAAATCTACAGCCCTCACCCACTGTTCCGCTGCCAGACCCTCCCACAAAGCAGGTCACCGGCCCGGCCTACGGCATTATCAATTCGGCCACGACCACAGCCAGGATTAACGATCAGCATGTGGCTATCGAGCAGGACACCGTCTTCAAGCCCGGGCAGATCATCTATTTGACTTATAGCGTGCAGCAACCAAAAACGCCGGGGATCGTGACGATCAAGTGGTACACCAACGGCATGTTCTACCAGGCCAGCCCTCCTACGCCGCTCATCAAAACCGCTATTAATGGCTATACATCCGAGGAATACCCGCAGCCGGCGGAAGGCATGGTCGAACTGTACTGGAATAACCAGTTAGCGATCAGGTTGTATTTTGTGGTGAGGTGAGTTTCAATCCCTCAGTTTCAATCCCTCAAGCGGGCTAATGGCTGTTCCGACCGGCAAAGGGTATCCGCAGGTGAAAACGTTATCCACATTGCGTCTCAACAATGACATCGCCCAGCACCTGCACCTGGCAGGCCAGGCGCATATTGGGGTTCTTCTTGAGGTCATTGCGCAGCCAGAATTTCTCTTGAAATGTGAGCGGATTGGTGTTAGTCGAGGGGGAGACGGCCACGCGGTCGGTACCGCATAGACCATTGCCATGGCAGTTCAGAAATTTCCAGATACCACAGTAGACGGGCACATCATGCTCCAGCGCCGGGTAACGTACAGAGTCACCCACCGGCACTTCAACCTGTATATTCTCACGCACATACGTAATCGTTGGCACGATTCTATCCTCCACGATCATTCTTCATCAAGATAGCCTCTGGTCAGAATATAGCACAGAGCGCAAATGGCGTCAACGGAACCACGCAGGCCAGATGTAGAACTGTAGGGCCGATTATGGACATGAACGAGATACCTCACCAATGGCCTGTAGGTTCCCGATTGATCGTGGAACCCGATGTATCGCGCCCACCGCCGCACCCTCTCCGGGGGAGAGGTAATAATCGGCCCTATCAATAATTCATAGCACCTGTCAATCAACTTACGGTAAGCGTGACCGTGACGGTTTGCGGGGCAACCGTTGTCCCCGCATCGCTATCGCTCACTGTCAGGGTGGCAGAATATGTTCCGGGAGAGAGGGACGTGCTGTCGGCCTGCATATTGACCACCGTATTCTGCCCGGCGGGGATGCTGCCACTTGTCACGTCGGCGGTTAACCACGGCTGAGATGATTGTATAGTCCAATCGAGAGGCTGCGAACCGCTGTTGGTGATCACCAGCACTTGAGATGAGATGGGAATAGCAGCGGTTCCGCTAAAATCCATAGTAGAGGGTGAAAGAGAGATCATAGCCTGGCTCTTTACTACAATAGTCACGTTTACCACCTGGCTGGCTACTTTTATTCCTGCATCGCTATCCCCAATGGTGATGCTGGTAGACAGTGTGCCCGCGCCAGCCTGCGATACAGTAGGAGTAACAGTAACCGTTGCACTTTGCCCTGGATTCAGGCTGCCGGATGTAGGCGAGAGGGAAATCATACTAGAGCCACCCTGCGCCACAGTTGCTACCCAGTGCAATGGCGCCTTGCCGGTATCTGTCACCGTAAAGGACTGCGGGGGTGGATTGGTTCCGGCGATCGTCGAAAAGCTGAGCGTGCTCTGGTTAAGCTGAATGGTGGGAGTGGGCGGCGCAATGACGGTCAGCGAAACGGGTATTTGTCTCGCAGAACCATTCGAGGAAAAAGTGAGCATGCCTTGATAGAGGCCAGGCGCATGGCCTGCCACATTGATACCTACACTCACACTGGTGGTAGCATTCGGCCCTAACGCGCCGCTTGCAGGTGATGGTATGAGCCAGTTCCCGCCGTCGCTCGTTGAAGCCGTGACACTCCAGGCCAACGTCTCACCACCGCTGTTCTGAATAGTGATCGCCTGCGCAGGCGGATTTTGCCCGCTAGAGGAGAAGCTCAGAGACGAGGGTGAAGCTATCAGATTTCCGGGCGTCACCACGCTCAAAGTGACAGCGACCACAGGATTCGTGCCACCTTTGAAGCCAATAGTTCCATCGTATAACCCGGGAGCCAGCAACTGAGAATCCACACTCACCATGATCGTTTGACTGCTATGAGCTGCAAGGCGAGCGCTAGCGGGGCTGATCGAGAGCCAGTTCATCCCATTGCCGGTAATCACGGTACTGCTCCAATTTACAGGCTGGTTGGAAGCGTTGAGCAGCTTCAGCGCCTGAGCCGGCGGATTCTGGGACTGGCTTCCCTGATAGGTCAAGACGACGGGTGAGACCGTCAGGCTAGCCGGAGGGGCCGGCTTGATAGACATCGTGACGGTGAGCACCCGCGAGTAGCGGTTCTTGCCCAACTGGAGAAATGTAATATGCGCTCTATAGGAACCGGGTGCTTGTGTACGATTCGCCACCACCGTCGCAAGGCCGCGCCCATAGAAGGCGCCGCTATTGGGAGAAATAGCCAGCCAGGGTTGATCGCTACTCGCCTGCCATTCCACTTTCCGCCCGCCAGCATTGATCAGCGTGATATCTTGCCGTGAGACAACGCCTGGAGCAGCAGCGCCGAAGTCAAGATGCTGGGTCGATAGCTCTAAAAGAGGAGGTGCCAGCGATGATTGTTCAACCGTTATAGTTGTGACGACGCTCAGGCTCTGCCCCTTCTCAATATCTATCGCATAGATGCTATGCGGCCCCACACTCCAATCGGCGGGCACGACAAACAGGATGCTGAATGTGCCAAGATCGTCGGAACGCAGTTGCAATGGCCTGTTATTCCCATCGTAGAGGGTTTGATCATTATCATACTTAAAACGAATAAGATCATCGATTTCAAAGCCGCTTCCGCTTAGCTTTACGGTATCATGCACGCGCACCACATTGGGGCTGGCAGTCAATACAGGCGAACTCGCGGCAGGCCTTTTATTGATGAAGGCATATGCCAGCAACGTCGTGCCAATCAGCAGGAACAGGCAGCAAATGGTCAGTAAGAGAGGCATAAAGCGCCCATGCCGCCAGGGCCTCCTGCTTCCCTTCATCTTCCTGGGTTTCCTGGGTAGCGCAGGAGCTTTCAAACCTGGCTTCGTCTCTCCTGGAGGAGGCCCAGCAATACGTGTTTGTACCTTTGATACGTAGGGAGGTTCTATGTCCTCTTCCGGCAAAGCTTGCATCTCTGCTTCCAATGCAAGAGTGCGCGGCACAGGAATCAGAGCTGATTGGTAGGGCTGATCTTCGGGATGGAGCCCCGCATAATGCCCCGCACGGTGCGGCGAAGCGGGTGGAATAGAACGCGCTCGTAGACCCGAACGGGCAAGCTGCCCGCTTTTCTTTATCCCCGCATGGCTTTTATCGTTGAAATAAATGGCTGCAGGTTCTGCCCGCGTACCTGTTGAACCTTCAAAGAGATGGCCACACCTGCTGCACGTTTTCGCCGTCGCTCGCGCCAGTTTCTGGCAGGAGGGGCAACGTTTCGTTTCCATAGAATCTCTCAAATGTAGGGGCCGCAATTATGAAGATTGCCAAATTGAGCGGACCATCTGTAGGGGCCGATTTATCGCGCCCATTGCCGATTTAGAAATTTGACAGTCAAGATCGATAAAACCGGTCTGGGACATGTCATGTTGAGCGCAGCGAAACATCCGCTGCCGATCGACAAAGATCCGCAGGCTTCGCTCAGGATGACATCTAATAGGGTGCCTAATTTGTGAATCATCATCATTGTGCCCGCAACCCAGTGCTATCAGAATGATGGATATTGATACAGCAATACATATTGTAACACATTACAGGAGATTATAGAACAGCAGGTGGAAACTCATGAGGGATTGCAATCGATATTGAGGCCGGTCTGGTTCCCCGTCACATTGATGCCTGAAAGCGTTCCGCTATAGTTCTGCCCATTGATGCTTCCGGTCGCCGTCAGGGTGTATGTCCCGGCTGCAACACTGCTAAAAGAGTAATTCCCCGAACCATCAGCCGTTGCGGTGAACGATTGGCCGGCTGCATTGGTCAGGGTGACCGTCGCTCCGGGTAGTGGAGTGGTACAGGAGCCATTAGAGCAAGCGAAAACCGTCCCGCTGAGCGTAAATCCTGCCACCACAGTCAGCGTCACGGTCACCGTTTGCGGGCTTCCTTGAACAACGGCTCCGCCGTTGCCCGTAGCCGAGATGGTGATGGTGCCTTGATACGTGCCGGGCTGCAAGCCCGTTGTATTTACGTTTGCAGTCACAGTTGCCCCGCTACCGCTATCTGAGCCGGAAGCTGGAGAGACGCTCAGCCAGCTCGCGCCGTTACTCGCTGTCGCCGTCCAGGAGACAGGACGCGCACAGGTACCCGTCTCATTGAAGGAAACATTCTGCGAAGAAGATTGCCCCTGTACGACGGTGAATGAGAGACTGGAAGAGGCAACCTGCAGTGTACAGGGAGGTTGTACGGTCAGTGTGACAGAGACTGTTTGCGGAGTGCCCTGCACGTTGGAAGAACCATCAGAGGCATTGATAGAAATCTGGGCTGTATAGGTGCCAGGATTCAATCCGGCAATGGTCGGAGCAACGGTGATGGTCGAGGATTGGCCGCTCGCCGCCACAGTGCCAGAGGAAGGCGATAGCTTGAGCCAGGAAGCCGATCGTGGAATGCCTGTATTCCAGCTTAGCGGCCAGTTACAATTGCCGGAAGCTGTGATAGAGAATGTCTGCGGGGCAGGGTCACCCGTTCCCTGTACGGCGCTGAAAGACAGCGCGCTCGATGAGGGCTGCGCTAAGGCGCAAGGAGGAAGGACCAGCAGATCAACCATGACTGTCTGCGGGTTTCCTGCAGCAGCTCCGCCACTCGAATTTGAACCATTGATCACTACCTGACCCACATATGTATTGGGTGTCAGGGGAGGATTAGTATTGATATTGATAGTGACTGTAACTTGCGCTGTGCCGCCAGGCGGGATGCTGCCCCCGCTTGGGCTGGCGCCCAGCCACGAAAGAGAGAGGGGAATGGCCGACACATGCCAGTAAAGCGTTCCACCGCCCGTATTGGTAATGGTCACCACCTGGCCCGGTGGATTTGGCATGCCTACTGTCGTGCTGAAATTGAGATTGAGCGGAGCCGCTCCCATAATCGGGGCCGATGGCGGCGGTGGCGGCTGGACAACGAGCTGCACCGCGACACTTTGCGTGCTCTGGGCCTCAACAAAGGTGATATTACTGATATATGTTCCCGGTTTGAGAATAGCCGCATTCACCCCCACTGCCGTCACCGTCTTCGCTGTGCCCTTCACCTGCCCGCTCGAAGGCGTGACAGAAATCCAGTTGGCGCCAGCAACAGCTTGCCAGTTGATCGCTTGCGCACAACTCGGGGTAGCGCTCAAACTCACCGATTGGTCGCTTGGATTGCCCTGACCGGAGACTGCCGTAAAGGAGATACTGCCCGTGTTCAAAAGCAGCCCACAGTGCGGCTCTACTGTGAGAGCCACGCTCACGTCTTGCGGGCCATCATACGTTCCTTGCGCCCCATCAAAGACCAGCATATTGGTATAGACGCCGGGCAACAAGTTCTGGCTATTCACCATGACCTGAACGAGGCTTGATGAATGCGGCGCGACAACCCCCGATGCCTGATCCGTACTTAACCAGCTATTATTGATATTGAGGAAATGGAGTAAGATATCCTGGCTGCCCATCCCGATGGGATTATTGCCGGCAAGCGACCACTGCAGGGGCTGAGAGCCTGGATTAGCTATGGTTAAAGCCTGCATAGCCGGATCCGGCCCGCCATCAAGCGCCGTAAAGGAGAGCACAGCCGGAGTCACGACCAGAACCGCGCCAACGTTTGGCGGCAACGCATCCACCGTCATATGGACTTTTACCGGTTGGGGTGGACCGACGTTAGACGAGAAGGTGAGCACGCCATCATTATAATCTCCTGGCTCGAGGTTGGCACGTTGAACAGCTACCGAGATGGTCTCACTCGTGCTGAATACTCCCTGGCTGGGAGCCACCAGAAGCCAGGGCTGGTTGCTACTGGCTGTCCAGGAGATAGAGCCCCCGCCAGAATTGTGCAGCGTCAGGGATTGAATACTATTGGTACCCTCTACACCTGCGCCAAAATCGAGCGAACTTGTGCCGAGCAGCAAGTGTGGAGGGGGCGTGGGACCCTGGCCAGCGATCTGCAGGGTGGCGCTGGCCGTATAGCGAGTGCGCACGTCCTCGGCCTGCACGGTATGAAATCCAGGCCCCCAACTGGCATCGATCAGCATAGAGGTGCTGGCCGAGCCATCCGAGCTTGTATGAATGAGCGCCGCTCCGGAGGTAAGCTGTACGGTTTCCTCGATGTCATGCGTGACATACACTTGCGTACCCGGTGTGAAGTGCAAGATATGCAGGGTGACTGTTTGCCCAACGTATGCCACATCCGGTGAAAGCGTGAGGGTTGGAGGGCCGCCTGGTATGCCAGCACTGTGCCGGGGATGGATAAATGCAACCGAGAGCAGCACGCTATCGACTCCCAGGGCGACAATGGCCAGGATTACCAGTGCGATAAAGGCCACCTGGATGCGACGAGCCATCTTTCCTGATCCCCTGTAGCCGGGGAACAGGGAAGAGAACATGCTTTTGCGCCGCGTCGGTAGCGGGCGCGTCGCCAGCCCGGCGGCCACCGCTTGCTGCATATCTTCTTCATCGAGGGGGCCAGCTTCAATCCTTTTAGTGAATTGCCTGGACAACAGCGGGTCTGTCCGGTTTGCCCATACATCGCCGCCGGCCTCGTCTGCATCCATATCATGAAGCCAGGGCCATAGATCTGGCACCTGGTTTGCCAGGTCTTTCTCCTCTTCCTTCTCTGTGGGCTTCCCTGCGGAGAGCTCCTGCGGCAAAGGTGTATTCTCACGCTGGATATCTATGGCAATCTCCGGTAAGGGAGATAAGCGCGAAGGGCGAGGGATGCGGCGCGTTGCCTCCTGCTCCTGCTCCTCCTGGGCAATGCGTTGCGCTGCCGCGTTGAGTCGCGACAGCATATCCTCGATTACACCATCATCATTCGCAGCCGGCTCTTCGACCGGTGAGATCGGCGGTGTTTGCATGAGCTGGGGAATACGAACGGTGGGCTGAGGAGCAGTAATAGGTTCTTCAAGATCGCTACCAGCTTCGCCTTGTTCAGGAGACATAGCGACAATAGGAGGCGTCTTGACAGGCGTCTCTGGCAGGGTATCGGCTTCTTCCCAAAGTTGCGTGTGTAAAAGCGACTGGCAGGTGTCACAAAATAAAGAAGTCGCTTCACAAGGCTTGCTGCAGCGCAAACAACGATTCATACCTGAACTCTTCTCGTATTCTAGACCGCTCGCCGCCATGCCACATAAACCGCTGCCCCTGGCCTATTCCGCCCCTCGATCACATGAAAATAAAAATAGGGCTATAGTTCCTTGAGGGCCTATCCATAATGTTAAACGTTGAGATGGCCTGTTTTGTCACTCAAGTGAGGACTATACAGTACTGGCTGGGAAGTATTGGCTGTATGCTTGTATACCGGTGAAGGGGAACAGCATACTATCCTTCATGGTGTGGTACAATTGAAGCCAGGTGGGACAGTGATATCAGGTGCTGCCAGGTGCCACGCATCCATCATGGAGGTGAGACAATGCTAAAGATATTAGCTATGGCCGCTGCTGCTCTACTCCTGCTGCTCGGCATCTTTCTCGTGGCTACAACTCCCAGCCCTGGCAACCTGCATTTCTCCGGCATAAGCTTTATCTTTGTTGGCATCGCTGTTTTCGTGCTCGTTCTTATGTCCTGGTTGAACGAGCTTTACAATCAAGCAGCTATTCTCGCCGTTGGATTAAGCCTGGCAGGAGTGCTGTTCATTGCAGGCTTGATATTTGCCCTCGTAACGTTTTTCTTTTAACCTCACACTTACGCTTGAGCTTGACACCATTCCCCTCACATATTACAATGTAGACACCAGGGAGGTAAAAGACCCTGGCCTGGAGCGAAGGGCTCTAATAGGTAAGCCGAAAGGAGGCGACAACCTATGAAGATTCCAGTTCGCTTACTAGGGATGGTGTTTCAGATCGACAGGGATTGCCCGTAAAAACGGGCATCCTGCACTGAACACTGGAACCTTCACAAAAGCGAAGGGCTTCTGATAGGTAAGCCGAAAGGAGGCTGACGAACCTATGAGGATTCCGGTTCGCTTACTAGGGATGGTGTTTCAGGTCACTTAGTAGAGCCCGTGAAAGCGGGCACTGAACACCAGAATCTCTAGCCTTCTGCCGCTCAAATGATTGAGTGGTGGAAGGCAGCCTGAAAAGCAAAGGGCTGGTTAACGCGCGTTAACCAGCCCTTTCTCTGTCTGGAACTACCCTCCCTGAATGCTGTAACTGGGTTCCGAGCGATCATCAAGCCAGATCAACGTTTGCCCCTCAGTCTCCTTCTGCCTGGTACGTATCTCCGCTTCCCAATCTTCGCGTGGAATGGTCGTCACCGCATCCAACAGGCTGCAGCGAATATTGTTCTGCAATCCCTCAATGGTGGCCGTATCCTCGCCCTCGTCGAGACGCTCGCTAATGTATTCTCCTAAACGCATAGACTCCTCACTTTCTTGTAAAGAACATGGGATACTCCTCAGTATTAT
Organism: Chloroflexota bacterium; assembly: GCA_902812455.1. Next base: position 18,495 of record CADDZH010000021.1, read on the forward strand.
ATACGTCTTTAGACAGCAGCTCCGGCAAACTCGCTGATCAACCTGTTGAAATTCGCGGCCTGCTCATCCTGCGGCTGCTGGCTGCACTTATCGAGGATACGCACATCCACGCGCGGGTTCACACGCTTGAAGGCTACGCTGACCTCAGACGAGGCCGGCATACCCTCGCGCCCTAGCACGATGACCACAGGCATGCGCAATCGCGCAAATGCCTCGTACACATCCAGGGTCAAAGCATCGCCCAGCAATGAAGCCATCGCAAAGCGGCTGTTGGGCTGGTGCGCGCAGGTGTAGAGATACTCGACCAGATCATCGCTGATCAGGTCAGGATTGTGGTAGCCCTGCCTCTCGTAGTAACGGCGAATAGCCGCTCGCGACGTAAGCAGGTTGTACATAAACTGGCCCATGACAGGCAGCCGCAGCAAGAACTTCCACGCAGAACTCAACGGCCCCGTTCTATGTTCCTGCAAGATGGCAGGCGGAGGCGTGACCAGCACGAGCCGCTCAAAAAGCTGGGGCCGGCGATAAGCATCCTCAATCACATAAGCGCAACTCAGGCCATGAGCAACAACAATAGCAGGCTTGCCAATCAGCTCCCGCATGAAATCGTTGATCAGGTCGCTAAAGATTTCGGGAGTATAATCAATAGCCGGGTGATCCGAGAGGCCGAAACCTGGCAGGTCGATGACATAGACACGGAACTGCTCGGCCAGCGCGTCAATGTTTTTGCGCCATTCATAGGAAGAAGCCCCGGGGCCAAAACCATGAATAAGCAGCAGGGGTTTGGCGCCACGCTCTCCCTTCACCTCGTAGAACATATCGCCGTACTTCCATGGATAGCGCCGCTGCTCACCTGTCAAGGTCGTATTGAGCGTACCGGCCTTGATCTCGATCAATTTGTTGGCAATGGTAAGCGTTCCTGCCACTCCACCGGCCACCAGGCCCGTCGTCAACAGTATTCCCTTCAGTTTCATGTACTTCTCCTGCTTTGCATTTTATTCGCTGGTTAATATATCATGCTACGGGAGAGGAGTGCAAATCATCGTCTCTACACACTAATGCGTCTTTGAGATATGATGATATAGACTGATATGTCTGTGACCATTACGGCAGAGAAACAACCCGGAGAGGTTTGACAATGACGACGGCAATTGCCCAGCCGCTATCAAGCATTCACAGTATATCTGGCTATCCCGTGCTGGGGAATCTCCTGGATTTCCGCTATCGCAGGCTGGCACTCTTGCGGCGCGTCGCCCAGGAATGCGGAGATATCGGCGCATTTCGCATTGGGCCTCGCACCGTTATCTTACTCAATGCGGCAGAGCTAGCTCATGCCGTGCTGGTCGAGCATGCCTATGATTTCGAGAAAACTCCGAACTTCCGTACCTTTGGCCGCCCTTTGCTCGGCAATGGATTGCTCACCAGCGAGAACGAGTTCCATAAACGACAACGCAAGCTTGTCGCCCCGGCCTTCCAGCACCGGCGCATCGCTGCATACGCTGATATCATGGTCAACTATGCTGGCAGGCTCCAGCAGGAATGGGCAGATGGCCAGATCATCGATGTGGCCAGGGAAATGATGCGCCTGACGCTGTGGATCGTGGGCAAGACACTCTTCGATGCAGATGTGCTGGGAGAAGCTGAAAAACTGGGTAAAGCTTTAACCATTGCCATGCATCGCTTCAGCTCGGACATGTCCTCGTTTGTCCACATCCCCTATGATTGGCCAGTGCCCAATAACCGGCGCATCCACAAGGCTGTCGCCATCCTCAATGCTACCATACTCAAGATGATCGAGGAACGGCGGCGCTCCAAAGAGGATCGCGGAGACCTGATTTCGATGCTGCTTCGTGCTAGAGACGAAGACGATGGGAGCTTTATGACCGACCGGCAGGTGCGCGACGAGGCCATGACGCTCTTCCTGGCCGGGCATGAAACAACCGCTGTAGCGCTCTCCTGGACGTGGTACCTATTGACGCAGCATCCTGAGATGTATGTGAAGGTGCGCGAGGAAGTCGATCAAGTCCTGGGTGGACGTGCCCCGGCATTTGCTGACCTGGCAAAGCTGCCTTATACATTGCAGGTGCTCAAAGAGTCTATGCGTCTTTACCCGCCGGCTTTCGCCATTGCCCGGCAGGCGGTACGGCCCGTCACTCTTGGGGGCTATCGCCTGGAGCCTGGCACGCTCCTCGCTATCAGCCCTTACATCATGCATCGCCGGCCTGACTACTTCCCCGATCCCGAACGTTTCGATCCTGAACGCTTTACGCCGGAGGCAGAGCAGCGCCTGCTCCGCTATGCCTATCTCCCATTTGGCGGCGGACCCCGTATTTGCGTGGGCAATCACTTTGCGCTTATGGAAGCCCACCTTGTCCTGGCAACGCTGGTCCAGCACGTAATATTTGAGCTTGTTCCTGGGCAGCGCATCGAGCCGCTGCCGCTCGTCACATTACGTCCAAAGCATGGCATCAAAATGAAAGTTATCCGGCGTACCTGAGCGATTTTTCTCCTATCCCCCTTGCAGTCTCACAAGTGATGGTGTATGATATAGGCGGTTAGCACTCTCAGCATGAAAGTGCTAACCCTCGGATCGATCCCAATCTCATCTACTACAATATAAGGGAGGATTCTGGCATGTCAACAGTGAGTGTGAAGATTCGACCGCTCGGCGACCGCGTACTGGTTAAGCCCCTGGAGCGTGAAACTGTTACCAAGACAGGCATCGTGCTCCCGGATACGGCAAAGGAGAAACCCCAGGAGGGCGAAGTTCTCGCCGTTGGCCCTGGGAAAGTCCTGGACAACGGCAAGCGCACAACCTTAGAAGTGCAGGTTGGACAGCGTGTACTGTTTGCCAAATACGCCGGCACCGAAGTCAAGATGGATGACCAGGAGTATTTGATCCTTCGCGAAAGCGACATCATGGGTATTGTTGAATAAGTTGTTTGGACTGAGGAGAATGTTTCGTGGCAAAGAGATTACAGTTTGATGAGCAGGCGCGGCACTCCCTTAAGAAGGGTATGGACGCGCTGGCAGAGGCAGTCAAAGTCACGCTGGGGCCGAAAGGCCGCAACGTTGTACTGGACAAGAAATTCGGTGCCCCAACCGTTACCAACGATGGGGTTACCATTGCTCGCGAGATTGAGCTGCCCGATCCTTTTGAGAACATGGGCGCTCAGTTGCTCAAGGAAGTAGCAACGAAGACGAATGATGTAGCGGGTGATGGCACCACGACTGCTACCGTGCTGGCCGAGGCTATGATCAATGAGGGGCTGAAAAACCTGGCAGCGGGTGCTAACCCTATGATTTTGCGCCGCGGCCTGGAGAAAGGCGTTGAGGCCGTCATCGCTGAAATTAAGTCGATGAGCAAGCCGGTAGAGACACAGGAAGAGATCGCCCAGGTTGCTGCCATCTCGGCTTCTGATCCCGAGATCGGTGAGCTGATTGCCGAGGTGATGAGCAAAGTCGGCAAAGATGGCGTGATCACGGTGGAAGAGGGCCGCAGCATCGAGATGGAGAAAGAGTATACCGAGGGTATGCAATTTGATCGCGGCTTCATCTCGCCCTACATGACGACCAACGACGACCACACTGTGGCCGAGTTGTCAAGTCCCTATATTCTTATCACCGATAAGAAGATCAGCGCCATTGCAGATATCCTGCCCATCCTTGAGCGTGTCCTGCAATCTGGCAGCAAGGATCTCGTCATTATCGCTGAGGATGTAGACGGCGAGGCCCTGGCAACGCTTGTTGTTAACAAGCTGCGCGGCGCCTTTAATGTCCTGGCAGTGAAGGCCCCTGGCTTCGGCGATCGCCGTGAGGCCATGCTAGAAGATATTGCTACCCTGACAGGCGGTAGGGTCATCACAGAAAAGGCCGGCCTCAAGCTTGAGAATGCCACCCTGCGCGATCTTGGCCGCGCCCGCACAGTGACGGCTACCAAAGATACCACGACGATTGTCGAGGGCGCAGGCTCACAAGAAAAAGTGCAGGAGCGCGTTCGCCAGATTCGCGCCCTTATCGAAGAGACCACCAGCGATTATGATCGCGAGAAGCTGCAGGAGCGCCTGGCCAAGCTGGCCGGAGGTGTGGGCGTGATTAAGGTCGGCGCAGCGACCGAGGTGGAGCTGAAGGAGAAGAAGCATCGCGTGGAAGATGCGCTCTCTGCTACGCGAGCTGCCATCGAGGAGGGCATCGTTGCTGGCGGTGGCGCAGTGCTGATCGACGCTATCCCGGCGCTGGATAAAGTCCAGGTTGCCGAGGGTGACGAGAAGACCGGCATCGCTATCCTGCGCCGCGCTCTAGAGGAGCCTGCCCGGCGGATCGCTATCAATGCCGGTCGCGATGGCGCAGTGGTTGCCGAGGCGATTCGTCGCAGTCCACGCGGCTATGGCTTCGATGCATTGAGTGGCGAATATGTAGACATGTTCAAGGCCGGAATCGTTGATCCTGTGAAGGTAACGCGCTCGGCCCTGCAGAACGCTGCCAGTATCGCGGCCATGCTTCTCACGACCAATACACTCGTCACCGATGCTCCTGAGAAGGAAGCGCCTGCTATGCCCGGTGGCATGGGCGACATGGGCATGATGTAGTATATTGGATGCCGTAGGTTCCCGATTGATCGTGGAACCCGATGTATCGCGCCCCTACGATGGCCAGCCCAGCCGTAGGGGCCGATTATGAGGATGAACAAAATAATGCGGGAATAGGTGTAGGGGCCGATTTATCGCGCCCATCGCCGATTCATCGGCCTCTATCCTGGCCACATTATTGGCGGAATAATTTGTTAACGTCCATTATCGCGCCCGTCGCCGATGATGAATTTTACCATTCAAGATCGGCAAAAGTGGGGTGGGACATGTCATGTTGAGCGAGTGAGCCGTAGCCCTGAGCGCAGCGAAGGGGAATGCGCTCAGGATGACAAACCATTACCGATTTTGGTCGTTAACATTCATCATCGGCCTTACGCTCATCACAGACGTTCATCCTCGCATCCAAAGATTCTATAATAGAAAGGTGCGAGGATGAACGTTTTTTTGCTGAATGGCAATGAGTAATAACTATGCCCATCGACTTTCATGCTGAAGAGAACCGCTTTTCCTATGCAACGCGGCAGGCCCATCCAACATGGATTGAGGCGATCAAGGCCATCGTAGATGTTCAGGGCAAGAAAGTGGCCGACATTGGTTGTGGTGGAGGCATCTATTCAGCAGCGCTTGCAGAAATGGGGGCTGCTCACGTCGCCGGCATTGATTTCTCAGAAGAGATGCTCAAGGCGGCTCGCGCAAACTGCCTTGGATATCCACAGATCAGTTTTGTCACGGGCAACGCTCTTGATACGGGGCTAGCTGGCAATCAGTTCGATGTTATCCTGGAACGCGCGGTAATTCATCACCTGGCACGCCAGGACGTGGAGCAATGCTTCAAAGAAGCATTCCGCCTCCTTAAGCCTGGTGGAATATTGATTGTGCAGGATCGCACACCCGAAGACTGCTTGCTGCCAGGAAGCGGAACAAACATTCGGGGCTACTTCTTTGCCCGCTATCCGAAGCTGCGTGAGCGAGAGATAGTACGCCGTCTGGATAGCGAGTTTGTTATGCAGGCGCTGCTCCTGGCTGGTTTTGTGGAGGCAGAGGAGCGAAAGTTATGGGAGGTGCGAGCTATCTATCCAGACCTCGATGCCCTGTCCGGTGATATCCTTGCTCGTACTGGCCGGTCTATCCTGCATGAACTGACCGATACCGAACTACAAGACCTTGTGATCTATATTCGAGAGCAGTTGCAAGCACAAGGGATAGAGAAGGAGATCGTTGATCGGGATCGCTGGACAGTATGGAATGGTGTAAGGAAGTGAAGATGGGTTCCTCATCAACGCATCATCATTTGTGCTCCATACTGCGCCAGTTGCACCAGCCAGAACGGAAGTACCGTGCCCATCGCAAACGTCCCCACAAAGGCCAGGCCCAGGCCGATCCACGTCATCCACACGGCACGAGCACCTTGCCCGTGATCGGTCGTATCTTCAATCGCTGCTGCAGGCCTTACCTGGCTCGCCTGTGACGCCGGGGCTGGTTTCACAGCTACGGCTGTCGTAGCTCTTCCACCCGCACTTGTCCTAACACTCGTGGGTCGCACCGGGCCCCTTCTAGCGGAAGCCGGAGCAGTTGGTACAGCAGGCGCTGCTGCCAGCACAGGTTCTTTCTCCATGAACATGAGCGCGGCGACCCGCAGGTAATAGTACATGCCGAGCACGCTTGCCAGCACGCCAATGATCAAGAGTTCGGGATGGCCCCCAATGAGGGCTGCGTAGAAGACATAGTACTTGGCGGCAAAGCCTGCCATCGGCGGAAAGCCGGCCAGGGCAAACATGAAGAGGGCCAGCAGGGCGGCCAGCACAGGCTGGCGATACCACAGGCCGCGAATATCGCTGTAGCTGTTGCCGCTATTGTCAAGGCGTTCCAGCACTGAGACTATGCCAAAGGCGCCCAGGTTCATGAACGCATAGCAGAGCAAATAGAAGAGGATGGCAGAGATGCCAACAATACCGCCAACCACGACGCCGATCAACAGGTAACCGGCATGAGCAATGCTCGAATAGGCCAGCATGCGCTTGACATTGCTCTGCACCAGCGCCAGCATATTGCCACCAACAATGGTCAGGATGGTAATAGCCCAGACCACCGGCTCCCAATCCAGTCTTACATAGAAGAAAGCAATATCGAAGACGCGCGCAAAGGCGATGAGCGCGGCAGCTTTGGTGCCAACTGACATGAAGGCCGTTACCGGAGCGGGAGCTCCATCGTAGACATCAGGCGTCCAGGCCTGGAAGGGCACAGCCGAGACTTTGAAGGCAAAACCAACCGCCAGCAGGCCCATAGCAACGAGCAGCAGGGTTGGAGCGTGGAACGACAGTGTAATGATCGGGGGGAAGGACGGAATAGGAAGACCCTTCTTCAAAAGGAAAGCACGCACACCGCTAAATGATGTGCTGCCCGTCGATGCATAGGTCAGGGCAATGCCATAGAGCAGGAAAGCAGAGGCGAACGAGCTGAGCAGGAAATACTTCATGCCTGCCTCTTGCGAGCTTTTGCGGACTGTGACGAAACTGCACAGGATATAGAGCGCCAGCGAGAGCAGTTCCAGGCCCAGGAAGATCATCAGGAAGCTCGTTGCTGCAGCCAGCAGCATCATGCCCGTCGTTGAGAGCAAGAAGAGGGCGTAGTATTCGCCCTGGTGGACGAGATTCAGGCGCTTGAGATAGGCGGGCGAGAAGAGTACTCCCATTACACTTGCGCTCAAGATGATGATATAGGCATAGAGCGAGCCAGCATCCGAGCCGATCATCTGGTTGAAGGCGGTCTGCTGATCTCCGGCCACAAACAGGACAATCGTAGCAGCAAAGGCCACCAGTAATCCCACCAGGCTCAAGATGGGCAGAACCATAAAATTGGCTGCGCCTCTCTCTTTCAGGCTTCTCCCCGTTTGCGGCAGCACGAGGTCTGTGATCATGACCAGCAGAGCCGTAATCGCCAGCGCCAGCTCCGGCGCAATGCGTCCCCAATCGGCTGCTGTGACTGTATATGTAAATGTCATAGAACTTACCTCACGAACGCGCTTCCAAGTACGTTCAGCGTATTGATCACCGACGGCTCCATAATGGAAGTGAATAGCGCGGGCTGGACACCGATATAAAAGATCAAGAGCAATAAAGGCGAGAGCGATAGGAACTCGCTAAGGCGCATGTCGCTCAGTTTTCCTTTGCGCTCGAGCGAGACGAGCAAGCCTTCCCTTTGTGGCGGGCCTTCCATCACGCCCAACACCAGGCGAATGAGATACCACGCTGCCGGCACAATCACAGCAGTGCCCAGGATACCGAATACCTCGTTAGTATGGAAAACGCCAAGCAAGGCCAGGAACTCTCCGGCAAAGCTATTCAGACCGGGCAGGCCAAGCGATGCCAGGCAGGCGATCATCATTACGGTCGCCATTACCGGGATGCGCCTGGCAAAGCCACCAAAGTCGCGAATATTGCGGGTGCCGGCGCGCGCTTCAATGAAGCCCACAACCAGGAAGAGGGTACAAATGAGGATGCCGTGATTGATCATTTGCAAGATGGCGCCCTCGATGCCCTGGGTGTCAAAGGCAAAGATGCCGAGCACGATCAAGCTCAGGTGGCTGATACTGGAGTAAGCCAGCAGGCGTTTGAGATCGGTTTGCACGAGCGCGAGCACAGCGCAGTACAGGATACCGATCACTGCCAGGATATTGAACAAGGGGGCCAGAGTGTGGGCCGCCGAAGGGAACAGGGGCAGGCAGAGGCGCAAAAAGCCATAGGCGCCCGTTTTGGACATAGCGCCTGCCAGCATAGCTGTGATAGGGGTTGGCGCCTCTGTATACGCATCGGGCAGCCAGTTATGGAATGGGACGAGCGGCACTTTGACGGCAAAGGCGGCAGCAAAGGCTAAGAATATCCATACCTGCGCGCCGCTATTGATCGTCCCGCTCAGCAGTGTTGCCAGATCAAGCGAGTAGGAACCGCCGGTGATTTGCTGGTGATAATACCCAAGGGCAATGATGCCTGCCAGCATGAGCAGGCTGCCTACAGAAGTATAGAGGATGAACTTGAATGCAGCGTAAAGACGCCGCTCGCCGCCCCAACTGCCAACCAGGAAATAGGCAGGGATCAACATCACTTCCCAGAAGATGTAGAACAGGAAGAGGTTGGTAGAGAGAAATACACCCAGAATCCCGCACTCCAGGAGCAGCATGAAGGCCATGTAGTTCTTCACGTTCTGCTCGATGCCAAATGATGCTGAGATGCATACGAGCGCCAGCAGGGCAGTCAGGGTCACGAGGAACAGGCTGATGCCATCGACTCCCAGGCTATAGTTGATGCCCAGGCCCGGAATCCAGTTTACTCGCTCGTTGAGGAGGAACGTTCCATTCGGCGCAGAGCCAATCACGACCGAAGTCGAGGTTACATTCGCTTCAGCGTAAATCAAGATCAGGAGCAGGGCGAGCAGCAGCTCAATGGCTGCCACGGCAACGGCTGTCCAGCGTATGGCCTGCACGTATTGCTTTGGAATGAAGAGGAGAGCAATTCCCCCCGCCAGCGGGAGAAAGACGATAGTCGATAATATCGGAAACATACCGCTACCCCCTCACAACAACGTACACAATAATCAGCACGACGCCAACAAGGATTGCCAGGGCGTAGTTGCGCATGTAGCCGGTCTGCAGGCGGCGCAATCCCGCGCTGGTCTTTTGCAAAACCCAGGCAACTCCCCGGCTCCCGCCATCCAGTGTCTCACCTTCCAGAATGCTTGTCGCCGTGCGGCCAAACCAGAGCAAGGGCTTGATGAGAATGAACGTCAGAGCCTCATCGACATAATACTTATGGAAGATGAGCTGGTAGAGCGGGTTCGGATGCTCTTTGTACTGGAAACCCTGCCCGTAGAGTCTCCAGGCCACCAGGATTCCGAGCAGCGCTGCTGCTATGCTCAGGCCGGTTGAAATCCAGCCAATGCTGAGCGATGTCTCCACCAGCGTATGGACATCGCTGAAAACAGGCGAGAGGAAGTTCGCGAATGGATGCCAACCAGGTGCGCCAAAGATCGCGAACGAGCCATAGAAGCCGCCGATCACCGAAAGGACGGCCAGAATGATCATTGGAACGGTCATCACTGCCGGCGCCTCATGGATATTGAGGCGACCACCACGGACTGCCGGGTGCAGCGGCTCCTCTTCCTCCTCGCTCTCCTCGTGCCTGGCGCGCCCGGCTCCACGATAGGTGCCCATAAAGATGCCAAAGACCAGGCGGAACATGTAGAAAGCGGTCAGGCCTGCTGTGAGAATGCCCATAGCCCACAATACGTAGAAGAGGATGCTGCCGCTTGTCGTTGCCTGGGCCAACAAGGAGCCAAGTATTTCATCCTTGCTCCAGAAGCCTGAAAACGGAGGAATGCCACTAATGGCCAGAGCCGCGATCAGGAAGGTCCAGAAGCTGATCGGCAATCTCTGTCTTAAGCCGCCCATCTCGCGCATATCCTGCTCGCCTGCCAGGGCATGGATGACAGCGCCAGCAGCCAGGAACAGGAGGGCCTTAAAGTAGGCGTGGGTCGTGAGGTGGAAAATACCGGCAGTATAGTTGTGCACGCCCTCACCCATGAACATGTACCCAAGCTGGCTGATGGTTGAATAGGCCAGCACACGCTTGATGTCAAGCTGGAAAAGAGCAATAGTTGCGGCGAAAAGGGCGGTCACGCTGCCAATGATGGCCACAATGGTCAAGGCGACCGGGGCCAGTTCAAACAGTGGATGGGCGCGAGCCACCAGATAAACGCCGGCTGTGACCATCGTCGCGGCGTGGATCAGCGCGCTCACGGGCGTCGGGCCTTCCATAGCATCGGGCAGCCACATATAGAGGGGCAATTGCGCCGATTTCGCCGTACAGGCCAGAAACAGGAGCAGGGTAATAGCGATTGATATCACGCTTCCCTGGCTAGACGGGTTGAGCAGGTTAAATACGCCCGCGGTGCCATTGCTGTTGGTGACATAGTTTAACACACCATATTGCACGAAGATCAGGAAGATGGCGATCATCAGGCCAAAGTCGCCGATCACGTTGATGACCAGCGCTTTTTGTGCAGCGGCCACTGCCGAGCGCTTCTGGTACCAGAAGCCGATGAGCAAGAATGATGCCAGGCCCACCAGGCCCCAGCCGATCAGCAGGAAGAGGAAGTTGTCCGCGCTTACCAGCAGCACCATGGCGAAAATAAAGAAGTTGAGATAGCAGAAATAGCGCCAGAAGCCAGGATCATCTTCCATGTAGCCTGCGGAATAGATGTGGATGAGCAGGCCAACGCCGGTAACGATCATGAGCATCGTGGCGGATAAGGGATCAAAGAGTTGCCCGAAGCTCACCTGAAAATTGCCGGAAACCACCCAGGTATAGAACACCTGGTCACTGGTGCGCGATGCGGCAGGCGTGCCAAGCATCGAAAAAAAGCTGATAACAGCGAAGAGAAAGGCGAGGCCGCATGCTCCCCAGGCTACCGTCAGGACAGCGCCGCGTGAGAATGTGCTGCCGGCCAGGCCCAGAATAATGAACCCCAGCAGGGGCATCAAGAGCACCAGGATACTCAAATTTGTCATATGACTAGCCCCGTAATACGTTCATGTCGTCTACATCAATATCGCGGCGGGTGCGGAAGATGGAGACGATAATGGCCAGGCCGACCACTACTTCGGCTGCGGCAACTGTGAGGACGAGAAAGACAAACATCTGCCCGTCAGCCGAATCGAGGTAGCGAGAGCCGGCCACAAACGAGAGATTTACCGCGTTGAGCATTAATTCGATGGACATAAAAATAACGAGCGGGTTGCGCCGGACGAGCACGCCAACGACCCCTATGGTAAATAAAATAGCGCTCACAATCAGGTATGATGATAACGGTATTGGTGGCATATGCTTCCTACGCCTTTCTACCCAGCACTAGCGCTCCCAGGAGAGCTACGACGATCAAGAGGCTGGTCACCTCGAACGGAAATGCGAAGCCGTGAAACAGGGCCAGCCCGAACGCCTGGGTGTTGCCCTGCGTATTGACAACGTGTGAAAGGCTGTTGGCTCCCGTTGTCACTGCCCTGCTATCGATGGCTGTGCCGGTGAAGAGCAAGTAGCTCAGCGCCCCTACAAGCACCAGCCCTAAGAAGCCCGCAACCCAGCGCTGCCAGGGAATGCGATCGGCTGGTTCTGTATCGCTGGCCTCACTTGCCAGCATGGTGACCACGAAGAGAAACAGCACCATGATGGCCCCGGCATAGATCAGGATTTGCACAATGGCGATAAACATGGCGCCGAGCTGCAGGTAAAAGAGGGCCAGGAACAGCAGGGTGAGGATCAGGCTCAAGGCGCTATAGACAGCATTTCTGAAGGTTATGACGCCGATAGCAGAAAGTGTGCTGGCGACTGCCAGCACAAAGAAGGATATCTGAAACTCGGTAACTGTCATCGCTCCCACAACTCCTTTTCCTGCTCCTGCTCGAACTTGCGCCGATCCTCGTCCTGCTCTTCATCGACCAGCAGCACCGGCTCCTCGGTGCGAATATCGCCGAGGCCAATGGCGGCTGCGCTTGCCTGAGAGCCGTCAAAGACCTTACGCTCCTGTGGCACAGGCTGTGGCGCTTCAGCCTCGGGAGGCGGCGGCTCAAACCAGTCTGCGGCTGAGCCAATGGTGGCCTGGCCTGGCGGTTCGAGCAGTTGCTCTTTATGGTAGATCATATCCTCTGGATAAAACGAAGCCAGTTTATAGATACGCTCCAGCGTGATTGCGCCGGTGGGACATGCCGCCTCGCAGTAGCCACAGAAGATGCAGCGCAGCATGTTAACATCGAAGACTCTGGCATAGCGCTCGCCAGGAGAGACGCGGTTCTCTTCGCTGTTTTCTTCGGCTTCGATGTAGATCGCATCAGCGGGGCACGCTCCCGCGCAGAGGAAGCAGCCGACGCAGCGTTCCAGGCCGTTCTCGTAGCGATGCAGGACATGGCGGCCACGAAAACGCGGCGGCAACTCACGCTCCTGCTCCGGGAACGAGACCGTTGTTGGCTTCTTGCCCATATTTTTAAGGGTTGTTGCCAGCCCTTTAAGTATGTCTAAAGACATGATGTGCTCCTTATGATGGCTCTTCTGTCTTCCTATCTGATACCAAATCATCTAGAACCAGTATTGTTAGATTCGGCAAAGAAGGTAATCTCTTGTCATTCGTCAGAAAGAATTTTGCACCTTCGGAAATAGCTGTTGCCATCTGAATTGCATCGGGTGTGCGAACGTTATGAAAAGCTCGCAGCCGTGCAGCTTCTTCTGCAATATCTTGATCGAGTAAAAGAGTTTTTATTCCTTTTGTTTTAAAAAGCAAGTCACGATATCTATTGGCTAGCTCTGCATCTCCATTTCTCGTTGGATAAATAAGTACTTCAAGGAGCGTTACAACAGAGGTAACAATAGCAATCTCACCTCGTCCTATTGCCTCAAAAAAAGCATCAACAATGCCAAAATAGTTAGCGGCTTCTTCCGTATAGTAGATAAAAGGTGATGTATCTAATCCTACTTTTTGTCCCCGGAGCGAATCTATCCATCCCATGAATTGCGCTCCTCGTCGATGTACTTTTCCACATCAACGCCTTTCCAGAGTTCTTTCGCAAATCCTCTGAATTCTCTGACATCGTGCTCAGGCTGCTTTTCTGCCTGGCGACGGATGAGAGTCGCTAAGTCTGCCAGCAGCCGGAGCTGGTCTTTATAAGAGAGGCGCTGAACCTGGTTAAGCACCTCGTCATAGATTGTGGTTATCATGAATACCCTCCTTACCATGCTATGGATAATTCCCTAAGGACATCATATCAATATATACCTGGGATTCACAAGGGGTGCTAATCTGGTGATTACCCATAAGTTTGCGAGAAGCTGCGCAACCATCTTGATATGGATCAGCTTTGCAAGTATCAAGTGATGCGAAAGGCCTTGAGCCGCTTTGCTGTAAATGCCCAAAAGATATGAGTAATCATCAGTGGAAATGAGTTGTTATTCTTCATCCCCTTCGCTGTCGGTATTCAGAAGTGCATCAACACTAGCTTTCAAGTGAGGAAGATCTTGTATGATTGTGTCCCAAACTCGGTTTGTATTAATCTCAAAATAGCCATGAATCAGGGCATTACGCATACCACTGATTTGTTTCCATTCTATTTCTGGATGTTGATTTCTAAATTCTTGCGGAATAGCCCGTGATGCTTCCCCAATAATTTCCATATGATGAATAACCCAGGTTTGAATGAGTTCATCCTGATCAAATGCCTCACGACCCCGACTTGCGTATTTCATAATCTTTGTAATGGCTTCCTGCATATCACGCAATCTCTCATTGATATCTCTCATAGGGCGATTGCCTCTTTCAGAACGCGCTCACGGATACGTTTTCGCAAGCTATCTTCTGTCACTACATCTACACTACATCCGAGCAGCTCCTGAAGATCCATCAGCAATCCGCCAATATCAAAGAGGGTGCGTCCTGGTTCCATATCGACCAGGAAATCGACATCACTTGCAGCATCAGCTTCCCTTCGCGCAATTGAGCCGAAGACACGTACATTGTAAGCGCCATATTTTTCCGCGATGCCAAGAATATCCTCACGTTTTTCTTGCAAGAGGTCTTCGAGAGATACCATTACAAGCCACCTCCTAATGTATCAAGCCACTGGCCTGTACAAATTTTACCACAGACACCTCTTCATGAACATAGATAACACGCTGGTGATTGCCCATATCTTTCTATCCCCGCCTCGCAGGCAGATCGCAAAGGATCGTCCTCTGGTGTGAGGCGCATCGCCTACTTTAGCACTTCCTGGTACGTTGGCATAGGTTGTCTCCTGAATGCATGGTGTTACTGGCTGCTTGATTGGGCCGTGCTGGTGGCAGGCTCGAAGTTTGCCAGTCGTACTGATGTTGGCAGTACTGGCCCCTGCGGCAGGACGACGGCTTCTGCCCTTCTTGTGCGCAGGCGCACGATGATGAGCACTGCTACGATAATCGCCAGCCCGGCCAGGCCATTGATCCACCAGGGCAGGCCCAGCGCTACGACGATCGCTGTAATGACCACATTAAGCACGGCCAGCGGCAAAAGCAGTTGCCAGCCGAGCCGCATCAACCGGTCGTAGCGAATGCGCGGCAAGGTGGCGCGCAGCCAGATGAACAGGAACAGGAAACAGGCCACTTTGGCCAGGAAAATCAGGATCGATAAGACTGGGATGCGCTCCAGGCCAAAGAGACTCCAGCCGCCAAAAAAAAGCGTTGACGCGACAGCGCTTACCGTGATCATGTTAATGTACTCGGCCATCTGGTAGAGGCTCCAGCGCAAGCCGCTATACTCCGTGAGGTATCCGGCGGTCAGCTCCTGTTCGGCCTCCGGTAGATCAAACGGTGCCCGGTTGACTTCCGCCACACCCGCAATGATGTAGATCACGAAACCCAGCGGCTGCGCCAGGACGAACCAGATACCCTGCCCCGCCGGGCCGTATGGCAATTGCGCTTTCACGATGCCAACCATGCTCAGGGTGCCGGCCCACATTAAGGTGCCGCTCAGAGCCAGGCCAAGGCTCGTCTCATAGGAAACCATCTGTGCCGCGCTGCGCAGCGAACCGAGTAGCGAGTAGCGATTGCCGGATGACCAGCCTCCCAGGACGATGCCATAGACGGCCAGCGACGAGATGGAGAGTATCCAGAGCAGGCCTACGTTGATATCGCCGATGAAGGGATCCCAGACCGAGGGCTTATTCACAAGCCAGTTGTTGCCAATGGGCACGACTGCGAAAGCGGAGAGCGCCACCACTACTGAGATAAGCGGCGCAATGAGATAGACGAGCTTCTTTGCGTTGGCTGGAACGATCTGTTCTTTGAACGCCATCTTGACGGCATCGGCTACTGGCTGAAAAAGGCCGAAAGGCCCTGCCCTGTTTGGCCCCAGGCGGCCCTGTATCCTGGCCACCACGCGCCGCTCGATAAGCGTCATATAGGCAAATGCTGTCAGGAGCGCGAAAATAACTATCGCGCTTTTAATGACATCGGCGACAATGGCGTTATTGAGAAAGTTAAGCATGAGCCGCCTCCTTTCTTATGCCGCTCGGCTATTACCTCTTCCCCGAAGAGGCTGGACACTGCGTGTCTAGTCCTGCTATTACCTCTCTCCCAGAGAGGGTGTCAGCCGAGCGGAGCAGTAGCCTGTTCCTGAGTGCGCACCCCTTGCAGGCCGAGCTCTTCCCATGTCAACCCGGCATAGAAGGGATTGTGGGCAGCAATCTCTAAAAACACATCTTGAGGACGCGCATAGCTCCATTGATGGCCCATATGTTTGGCCACTTCCCTCAGAATCTCCCAATCAGCCTTAGCTCCTGGAAGCGGGCGCAGCGCCTGCCGAATGGCCTGGACGTGGTGATCGACATTGGTCATGCTGCCATCTTTTTCTGCAAAAGTCACAGCGGGCAGGATGACATCGGCCTGCTCTGCGGTTTCGGTGAGCATGATATCCTGCACAACCAGGAATTCTATAGTGTCAGGCAGTTTCTGCTCTTCCAGGTGCCTGGCCGGGTTCGCGCCCATCACATACAATGCTTTGATCTCAGGACTGCTCAACATCTCAGCATAGGCCATGCCCGGCTCAGGTGCAGGCTGGTAGCCGGGGAGCGCATCGGGAAGCAAGCCCATGTCTCGGGCTCCCAGTGAGTTGGCATCCTCGAAGAGCGGGCCAACGCCGGCTCCCGGGTGATCGATGTTGCCGGTAATCACAGCCAGCACCTGCAGATCGCTGGCCAGATGCTCGCAGCCGGGCGCAAGAGTTGCCATCTCGTCATACAGGATAATGGCCCCCTTTGCTTCCGCGATCTCGTGCGCAAGCTCGCGCAATTGCGCTATCACTTCCGGCCCGAAGGATTCCTCGTAGCTGCGGATAGTTGCATCTTCTTGCAGCATGCGGGCGCGCAGTTCCTCCACCGTGTTTCTCATCGTCTCCTGGCGCACCACGCTGCTAAGTAGAATGCTCGCTGCCGCTCCCGCGCCGTGCTGGGGGATGGTAATCTTCCGGGTGGCGAAGCGGTCAAGCTCGGTCTCGTCCTCGTGTACGATATAAATCTTCACTCCGCCCTTCATGGCCTTTTTAATGCGCAAGTCGAGGATGGGCTGGCACTGGTAGGGATCGGCCGCGATCAGCACGATGTGCGAGGCCTGCTCGATCTCAGCGATGCTGTTGGTCATCATCCAGGGCCTGCCGGTCAATTGATCGCGCGGGCCGGGGAAGTAGCCGTGATGGTGGTCAACGTTCGGCGTGCGGATAACATCGCGCATCAGCTTCTGGAAGAGATACGTTTCCTCGTTGGTGGTGCGGGTCGAGCCGATACCCCCAACCGCCTTTGCTCCATATTTAGAAAGTATATCCCTGAAACGTGCCGCAATGTGATAGAAAGCCTGGTCCCAGGTCACGGCTACAAGCTGGCCGTCGCGACGGATCAGCGGCGTGCGCAGGCGGTGCGGGTTATTGACAAAGTCGAAGCCCCAGCGGCCCCAGTCGCAGAGCCAGCCATCGTCAATATCATCGTTCGGGCGCGACATCAGGCGCATGACCTTATCCACGCGCACATCGATGCGCGCATTGCAGCCGACGCTGCAGTTATTGCAGACGCTAGGTGTATGCTTCAGCTCCCAGGGACGCGCTTTGAAACGAAAGGATGCGGCGGTAAGCGCACCAACCGGGCACATCTCAACCGTATTGCCGGAGAAGATGGAGTCGAAGGCATGATCGGGCGCAGTGCCAACTTCCATCTTGTATCCACGTGAGATCATTACCAGGCCGTTATCCATCGAGATTTCCGAGCAGAAGCGCGTGCAGCGCTGGCACAGGATACAGCGCTCGCGATCCAGCAGGACTCTATCGCTGACAGGTATTGGTTTCGGGTAGTGGCGCTTGTACAGGTCGAAGCGGGTTTTGCCTGGGCCATGCAGCAGGGTGAAGTCCTGCAGGTCACACTCACCGCCCTTATCACAGATGGGGCAATCGAGCGGGTGATTGATCAGCAAAAACTCCAGCGTACCCCTGCGCGCCTTAAGCACCTTTTCCGTCTTCGTGTGAACAACCATGCCCTCGCTGACAGGCGTCGTGCAGGCTGTCTGGGGCGGTTTGGGCATCTTCTCAATCTCGACGAAGCACATGCGGCAGGCCCCGAGCGGCGGCATCTTGGGATGATAGCAATAGATAGGAATATCTATGCCCACCTGCTTCGCCGCTGCCCACACAAGCGTGCCGGGGGGAACGGCAACCGGGATATCGTCAATGGTTAAATGAACAAGCTCGTCTTTTTTCTCTTCTTCTGCCATATATTTATACCGTTCGTTTATGGTCTCCATCCTTTGGAGTGGGCTGATCAATCGGCGCTGGCCACGATAAATCGGGCCCTACAGTTCACCCGCAAGGATGGAGACCGTTCGTTTATGATTCTTTTGTTGGAGCGCCTGCGTGGAGTGATTGCGCTCCGGCGAGTAACGCTTCTCCTTGCTCTGGGTGCTTATTGCCTACCATACATCGCCCATAGCGGACGTGATACTCATATTCCTCGCGGAACAACTTGATACTGCTGGTTACCGGGCTGGTAGCGGCATCTCCCAGGGGGCAGAACGACTTGCCTGCGATATTGTCGCAGATATCCATCAGCAGGTCGATATCGCTCATCTTGCCCCGCCCATGTTCGAGGCGGTCGAGTATTTCTGTCATCCAGTAGGTTCCCTCGCGACATGGCGTGCATTTCCCGCATGACTCATCGCGGTAGAACTCGACCATGCGCAGGACGGCTCCGACGATGCAGGTATCTTCGTCCATCACAATGACGCCGCCTGAGCCAAGCATCGAGCCTGCCGCTGCTACCGCCTCAAAGTCAAGTGGAGTATCTACTTTATCCGCTCCAAGGATAAAGGTCGATGAACCACCTGGGATAATCGCCTTCAGTTGTTTATCGCCCAAAATGCCTCCCCCGTACTGTTCATCGTAAATGAGCGTGCGCAGCGGCGTGCCGAGCGGCAGTTCGTAGTTTCCAGGCTTTTTAACATGCCCACTGAGACAGAAGATGCGTGTGCCTTTGCTCTTTTCTGTGCCAATTGAGGCATACCAGTCGGCTCCGCTGCGAATGATGGCGGGAATGGCCGAGAGCGTTTCTACATTGTTGATGACGGTTGGGCCGCCATAGAGGCCGATGGCAGCGGGAAAAGGCGGCTTCAAGCGCGGGTAGCCTCGCCTGCCTTCCAGCGACTCCATCAAGGCGCTCTCTTCGCCGCAGATGTAAGCTCCCGCGCCCCGGTGTATAATCACATCCAGGCTATAGCCGCTGCCAAGAATATTGTTTCCAAGCAATCCGGCGGCATAGGCCTCGTTAATAGCCCGCTCGACCTGGTCGCCGGCATAGGCCAGTTCTCCACGTACATAGATAAAAGCGGTGCCAATGTGGCAGGCATAACAGGTAATGATCACGCCTTCGAGCAGTTGATGAGGATTCTTCTCCATCAACATGCGATCTTTAAAAGTTCCTGGCTCGCTCTCATCGCCGTTGCAGCAGAGATAGCGCGGCTTGTCGTTTTTGGCCAGGAAACTCCACTTCATGCCGGTAGGGAAACCCGCCCCGCCACGACCACGCAAGCCTGATTTTTTGACTATTTCAACGATCTCATCGGGCTGGTATTCTTTGAGGGCTTTTGCCAGGGCTTCATAGCCGCCGTGCTGGCGATAGCCATCAAGCGTATCCAGGCCCGGAGCATCTATATCTTTCGTCACGATCAGTTCTGGCATAGTTATTCTCTATTCCATTCATCGATAAGTGCATCGAGCTTTTCCGTTGTCACATTCTCGACAAATTCGTTGTTGACCTGTATGACCGGAGCGGTGCCGCACGAAGCCAGACACTCAGCCGTCATGAGGGTGTAATTGCCATCAGCAGTTGTTTCGCCTCGCTTGATACCCAGGCGCTGCTCAAGATGCTCGACCAGGGCATCACAGTTGCGCAGGTAACACGAGATGCTGGTACAGACCTTGATGATCTTCTTGCCGGGAGGCCGCCGGTAATACATGGTGTAAAAGGTGGCCACACTTTCAACATCATCTGTCGTCATGCCAATGGCTTCGGCCACTGCCTGCAGGCCCTCCTGTGTGATATAACCCTCTTCTTGCTGGGCAATATAGAGCGCTGGCATGACGGCTGAACGGGCTACCGGGTAGCGTGAGGCCAGCTCGCGCATGCGTTGCTTCGCCTGCTCTGAAATCATCGATCAACCTCACCTAGCACAATATCGATACTACCAATGGCTGCCACCACATCAGCAAGCAATTGCCCTTTGATCATCAATGGGAGGGCTTCAAGGTTAGCAAACGATGGCGCGCGAACATACATGCGGTAGGGTTTAGCCGTGCCATTGCTGACAATGTAGAAGCCAAGCTCCCCTTTGGGCGATTCCGTGCGCACGAATACTTCTCCGGGAGGCGGGCGATAGCCTTCTGTATAGAGCTTGAAATGATGGATAACTGCTTCCATGCTGCCCGTAAGCTGCCACTTGGGCGGCGGCGCTACCTTTGGATTGCTAACCCGGTAATGGCCAGCCGGCATGCCTTCGAGCGCCTGGTTCACAATCTTGAGGCTCTGCTCCATCTCCAGCATGCGCACCAGGTAACGATCATACACGTCGCCGTTGGTGCCGACCGGGATCTCGAAGTCGAATTTTTCATACCCACTGTATGGGAAGGCTTTGCGAATATCCCAGACTACGCCGCTCCCTCGCAGGACGGGGCCACTTGCCCCATACGCAATGGCATCCTGTGCGCTCAAAACGGCCACATTCTTGGTGCGCTCCAGCCAGAGCTGGTTATTGGTTAGCAGATCGTGATACTCGCGCAGGCGGTCGGGAAAGACGCTGGTGAAGGCTCGTACCTTCTCATCGAATTTCGGCGGCAAATCAGCCTGCAGCCCGCCGGGACAGATATAGCTGGTCATCATGCGCACACCGGATACATACTCAAAGACATCGAGGATCATCTCACGCTCGCGGAAGCAGTACAGGAAAACGCTCATAGCTCCCAGGTCGAGCGCGTGCGTACCCAGCCAGACGAGATGGCTGGCAATGCGCTGGAGCTCGGCCAGCAGCACGCGCACATATTTGATCTTATCGTTGATCTCGTCCTCGATGCCCAGCAATTTCTCGACGGCCAGCGAATAGCCCAGGTTGTTGCAGAGTGGCGCCAGGTAGTCCATGCGGTCGGTTAAGACCAGCGCCTGGTGGTAGGTCTTCCCTTCAGCCGTCTTCTCAATACCTGTATGCAGGAAACCAATATCGGGCACAGCCTTGACCACCGTCTCACCTTCAATAGTGAGAATGAGCCGCAGCACGCCATGTGTACTGGGATGCTGGGGGCCCATATTGATGGTCATTGTGTCGATACGCTGCCCCTCATCTGTAAGCTGGCTGCTTTCGACGGTGTAAACTCGCTCTATCTCTTGTTGTTGCATATGATCTTGTTCCTGTTATCGTTTGGGCGGCGTGCCTGGCTCTTGTTTCGGATTGATCTTTTCACGGCTCTCGTTCAGTTCGCGGCTCTGTGGTGTGCGCAGCGTCTGGCTACCCACGCCGGGATCGACATCATATGGCACCTGGCCGCCCCAGTGAGGCTCAGGCAGGTCAAAGCCGGAAAGAGGATAGTCCTTACGCAGCGGGTGCGTTGTCCAGTCTATGGGCATCAAAATGCGGCGCAAGTCAGGATGGCCGGTAAACGTGATCCCGAAAAGGTCATACACTTCGCGTTCGTACCAGTTCGCCCCTGGCCAGACTCCGCTGACCGTCGGCACGGCAGGATGCTCCTCACCTTTTTCGCCCACCCGTACTTTCAAGCGAATTTCAGATACGTTTGGTATCGATAACAATTGATAGACCACGTCATAGCGCGGGATTCGCTCCAGCCAGTCTACTGCTGTAATACACGACAGAAACGTATACTGGAGCTGTTTCTGAAGATAAGCGCAAACGGCAACCAGGTATTCCGGTTTGAGGACAATCGTCTGCTCGCCCCGGTATTCGACCGTTTCAACGACCGCTTGCGGAAATCTCTCCCGCACCAGTTGTACTGTTGATGTAGCTGTTATGGCCATAACAATGTTTATAGTTCCTCACCAATTGGCCCCACCAGCTTCATGCCAGCTTCCTTCAGAGGATCTGGAGGATTGGGGATACCCTCGCGAATTTTACGCTGGAGCTCGTTAAAGCCAAACAGGAGCATATCAGGTGTTGGAGGGCAGCCGGGGATAAAGACATCGACCGGCACAATCTTATCTACCCCCTGGACAATAGCATAGTTATTGAAGACCCCGCCGCATGAGGCGCAGGCGCCCATGGCAATCACCCACTTGGGGTCGGGCATCTGGTCGTATATCTGCCGCAGGATAGGGGCCATCTTGATTGAGCAGCGACCGGCCACGATCATGAGATCGGCCTGCCGGGGCGATGCACGGAATACCTCTGCCCCAAAGCGGGCAATATCCCAGCGATCGGCGCTGGCTGACATCATCTCGATGGCGCAGCAGGCCAGGCCAAAGGTGGCCGGCCAGAGCGAGGCGCTGCGGCCCCAATCAATCAGTTTGCTGACTTGCGTCGTCAGGATACCAAACTGGCCATCCTTTTGATGGACTCGCAACTCACGCCGTCGCGGCAATTGATTATTTGAGACGCTCTGCACCGGCTCCCAGGGATTTTTAACCTCTACTCCCATGTAAATGCACCCCTTCGCCACACATAGACATAGCCTACTGCCAGGATCAGCAGGAAGACGAGCAATTCGATCAGCCCGAAGACTTTCAACTGGTGTAGCAGGATAGCTAATGGATAAAACGAGACAATTTCAATATCAAAGGCGATAAAAAGCATGCCTGTCAAGAGATACTTGACCGGAAAACGCCGCTTCGGCGGCTGAATCTCTTGCAGCCCGGACTCATATGGCGCGAGCTTTTCCGGCGTCGGTTTCTTTGGTCCTAGAAAGCCGGTCAGGATCAATACAAACACGGCAAAGAGAATCGCTAGCGCCACCATGATAAAGATGGGGAGCGTTGTTCCCATAGGTGGGTCCCTTCGTCACTGTTCTTCATCTATGATTCAAAAAGACACAAGGTTTTATGCCCGTTGCAGGCTGGCTCACATATACCAGGTGTCTTTTGTACACTACCTCACATCGTATGGTAGCACAGCATGTGGAGAGTGTCAAACCAGCAATGCCTCAGCCAATCTCTTCACAGCCGCGCTGCCGCCAGCTCCTCTTTGAGCGCCCTGAGTGAGCGGTAGCGATCACGCAAGTTCGTGATATAGCTGTTCCATGCATCCTGCTCGCCCAGCTTTTCGTATAAGGCACGCGCCCGCAAAAGAAAACCGCACGCGGCCTGGTATCTATCGCGCCCGCGCTGTTCGATCAGCCGTTCGGCCTCGCGCTGGTAAATTGTGATAGCTGCGCGTGGCCGCGTCTCTTCAGCCGCCTGGGCAACCTCAATGGCAAGCTGGGGATACCCATAGAAATAGCCATAGCCATAAGCAGGCTTCTTCTCGGAGGCAAATAACTGGCCTAGCAGCTCCAAAGCTTTATCGATCTCGTCTTCGTCGAGGGCAATCTGGATCAGCAAGGCCATATGTTGCTTTTCTTCCAGCAAAGCAAGCAATTCTTGCCGCAGCGTTTCCCAGCGATCGAACGGCGTGGCGAGCTGGCGAAGTTCCTGATATCCTTGCAGGCTGGGATGCTCGCGGAACATTTGCTCGCTTATCTCAAGCGCAGCAGGCAGGTCATCACGCGCGAGGTAGCGCTGCTTGAGCCATTCTTGCAGGCGTACATCTACCACATTGTGAATATTCTGTGGCGCTTTCAGCCGCTCCTTAGCGAGCCGCTCGGCCAGTTCGCCCTGGCCATGCTGGACAAAGAGATTGAGTAAACCCAGCAAAACATAATCGTTGACATATTTCGCCTCGCTGGCTGCCTCATCAATTCGCCCAAGCTCAAGCAGCCTGTTCACAGCATCGGCTATACGCCCGGTCTCCCGGCAGATATGCAAAAATGTTTCATCATCCAGCGTGTCCGCCTCCAGGTCTAGCAAGAAGTGGCCGAACTGGCTGCGCTCCCACGATGTGCCCCACTCATCGTACCTGTTGTCTTGCGCCTGGGAAAGTTGCTCGCGCACCCAGCCGGCAATCATGCGCCGTTCACCGGCTGTGGCATGCCTCAAGATAATATCAGGAGCCTCGTCGCCCACACCAACGCCGCCTGCTTCTATATCATACTTGTATATCTCAAAGAGTATGCGAAAGATACGCTCGCGCAACTCCTCGTTCTCTTGCACAGCGGCAAGGCATTCATCCAGCCCATCCAGGCAACCGGTAATCACGCCCCGTAGCTCGCCTTCCTCGTCTGAGTATTCGCCAATGTGTTCAAGGATTCCCGTTACCAGCACATCAAAGAGAGTAACTGCGCTCACGTAATCCTGCTGCTGGACATACTCATAAGCCATCTCCTGTATTCCCGATAGCTCTTCTGCAATCTCATATTCGGCCCCCCATTCGAGACCACCGTGCTGGAAAGCCGCTCGCACCTGCCGGCGATACACATCTGGATTGACTCCCGCGTGTTGCCTACTGCCGATTGGCAAAAGCAGCTCCAGGTCTGGATCGCGCCGCAGCATTCTCTTGATCAAGGCAATGAGTTCGGCTTTGCTGGACTGCTCCAGGATCGTGTCTACATCCTGCTGCTCAAGAAACTCTTCCGGCTGGTGCAGCCATGCCAGCAGCAATGCTGCGATATGCTTGCAGTGAAAGCCCACAGGGCAACTACAGGCTGCACCGGCGATGCCTGTAGTATCAAATGAGACTTCTACACGGTAGGCATCGGGGCGCGAGCCCTGGCAGCGGGCCTTCAATGTCATGCCCTGCTGCCGGGCATTGAAGACTGCTCCTTGCCGGAAGTACTTTTGCCCTAACGAGAAGCTGCGCTCTCCCACATACTCGCGAATATCTTCTTCAGTGATGCGCGGGATGGAACTCATATTATCCTGTCGTAGTAGGAACAGCTATCGGCGTGGCGCTGACCGGTGGCGTGATCGTCACCGGCTCGTTGAAATTGCTCAGATCAGCGATGGAATCCAGCTTCGTGATCACGTTGGACGGGATGAGACTACTGATGCCTGGGCTGACAGTTGGCGTGATCGACTGGCTTAACGAGGCCGCGTTCACGTTCAGATTCAACTTCAGTTCTGTACGGTGGAGATAGAACTGAGTCTCATCAATCCACAGGTCTACGGTCGCATTAAACGCCTTTGTGTTGTTGATGATGGCGTTGATATTTTGCTGGCCAAGAAGGGTCACCAGTTGCCTATCGCTGTTCAGCAACTGCTGCAGCGCGTATTTGTCAAGGGCAATGGTGATATGGCGCAGTGTCATGCCGTTCAATGACTCATCGCCATGGTCGGTAATTTTGGTATGGATGAGCAAACCGAGCAGCGTCTTCAGATCTGGCGTGCCAAGCCCCGCGAACGGGTTGCCTATGTTCACATTGTTCGTGTTCAGCACATACCATTGACCACCGGACTGCACATAGACCTTATTTCCCTGGATGATCTGAGTAAATGTGTTCGTCGTATTCGTCAGACTCTGTGTGGTCGTGTAGTGCATTTCTGCCTGGTTAGGTAGCGCTTCATCACCGCTACCGGTTACAGCAAATGTAACCGGAGTTGCTGTAGGCGTCCCGGAATTTACCGCCTGCCCCGAACCATTGACCTTAAAACTGACGTGAGCCGATTTGAGCTTGCTCATGGCCTTCTGGCTGTTCTGCAGCACCTGCAGGACGGTCAGATGACTTTGAGGGGTACCACTCCCAGTCGTTCCGACCGACACATTACATGCGGCCAGCAGAAGGGCGGCCATTGCCAGCGCTATAAGCATAAGGATGTATTTTTTAGCTATCATCTGTAAAACTCCTTTAGAACCTTCTCTTTCAAGAAAGATGCGTAAATGAAGGTTCTACTTTAGAAACGGGGGAAAACCATGCAGAGTTTCTATGCTTCCCTTCTCATCCGTGTTATAATCCCCTTTGTTGGACCTGCTTCCGCTTTTCTTGAAGAGGGAGAGAATAAGAACTGAGAGAGACTTTTTATTTCTGCTTGCTGGAAGGCGAGGCGATGTCGCTATGCTGATTACGCGTGTTGAACTGGAAAATATCAAAAGTTACCGCCAGATGACCATCGATTTCCGGCGCGGGACAACCGCCATTAGCGGGGTCAATGGGGCCGGCAAAACCACCATTGTGGAGGCTATTGGCTATGCCCTTTTCGACTCTATAGCCTATAACCAGGCACAATTTGTGCGGGAAGGCGAGAAGCACGGGCGCATCACTGTTCACCTGATCGGCAGCGATGATCGCCCGTATATTGTTGAGCGGCGTTGTGGAGCGGGCTCCCAATGGTCCATCTACGACTGCGAGGCTCATTTGCGCCTCGAACAACGTACCGATGTCATGGATAAATTGCACGACATCTTCGGCATTGATCGCGAACGCTCCCTCAAATCCCTCTTTCAAGACGCTCTCGGCGTCCCCCAGGGCACCTTCACCTCTATCTTCTTGCAGCCGCCCAGCATACGCAAACAGACATTTGATACCCTGCTCCAGATTGAGGACTACAAAATTGCTGCTGATTATTTATTGGAGGCCCAGAAGCAATATAAAGAGCAGGCGCTAGTGCAGCAGGGGGAGATCCAGCGCCTGACCTTCGAGACCCGCGACCTGGAACAGTGGCGCGCAGACTTGCAAGAGCAACGCGAGCTAGACCGCCAGCACACTGCGCAGCTTACGTCGTGGTCACAGCAGCTTACGCAGGCAGAAGCTCGTCATGATGCTCTATCAAAGCAGCGCGACGAGCTGAGCCAGTTGGAGAGCCGCTACGAGCAGTGCCAGAACACCTATGACTCAACAAAGCAGCGTCTTGAGGATCACCGCAGAGAGCTTATGGCTGCTCGCGCCGCGCAACAGGTTGTAGAAGCGAACCGCGCAAATTACCAGCGCTACCTGCAGGCCAGCGAAACCCTCACACAGCTTCGCCAGGACGAGCGGCAGCGCAACGCCTTGCAGCAGCAACGGATACAACAGCAGGGTAATCTCGCAACAATCCGGGCCAATCTTGCCAGCTTGCAGGAACGGCTCGAAGAGGTCGCCCAGGCCCAGCGGCGTATCGTGGAGCTGGCTCCCCTGGTAGATCAGCAGTACGAACTGGAGAAACAGCGCGATATATTGACCCAGCAGGCTACGCAGTACGAGAGCATCCTCAGCGAAGGGAAACAACTCAAACAACAACAGGCAAAAAATCTCGAGCAGCAAGCAGCTATCCAGCAACGCATCGCCGAGATCGAGCCGCTCCAACCGGTGGCAGCCCTGTTACAGGAGCGTATCGAGGCGCTGGCCAGGCTTCGCGCACAGGTTGCTGAGCGAACAAACAGGCAGTTGCAGTTGCAGGAGAAACGCGAACAGTTGCGCCAGAAGCAGGAAGAGCGCGAGAACACGGCAGCCCGCTTGCGCCAGGCAGAAGCCAGCATTGCCGCAATCGAGGCTCACCGCCAGGAAGCCGAAGAATTGCCTTCGCTGGAACTCGAATACGCTCAGGTCTCCGAACAGCGTTTTCGCCTGGAGGGCAACATCGACGGCTACAAAAGGTCACGCAAGCAATCGGCGGGCGGGCTTTGTCCATTCCTGCACGAACCCTGCCTGAATATCAGGCAGCGCGGCATCGCCAGCCTGGAATCCTATTTCGATAACTTGCTCAAAGAAGACAATGAGCGTCTCTGCCAGATCAAAGAGCAGCAGCAGATCGTGTCTGAGCGCATCAACTTTGTGAAGCAATATGTGGCTGACATGAATAAACTCGGCCAGTTGAGCGAGCAATGCCAGCACTATGCCGAACATTTGCAGCGGCTAGCGACCGAAATTGTACGCCTGGAACGGGATATCGACGAGCTGGTGCAAGAGCTGGAAGCTCTCAAGCGTATTGACCAGCAGATAGCCGGGGCTGAAAAAGCAAAAAATGAGAGCCAGAAAGCCAGCGACCAGGTGCAAAAACTCGAGGGGTTGCACATGCAGTTGCAGCAGTTGCAGGAGCAAGCTGCTCAATTAGAAGTCACGATACAGGAACGCCGCCAGCAGGCGAAAGAGCTTGCGAGCAGCAAGGAGCAATTGGAGCAGGTCAAGGAGCAACTCGAGAAGCTCAACGATCCGAGAGGGCAGAGCAAGGCTCAACTGGATAAAGTTAAGCAGGAGCCTGTCTACCGGCAGCAATTGCAAAGCGAGCAGCAAAAGCAGCAGCGTGTAGAGCAGCAGTTACAGGCGCTAGAGCACCAACTGGCACCCTATAGCGAACTGGATGCGCGTATCAACGAGCAGGAAGCCATTCTCCAGCAAACACAGGCCGGTTACCAGGCGTACCTCTCTAATGTGCAGGCAGCCCAGACCCTGCCGCAGCGCGAACGCGCTTACCAGGAAATACAGCGCGAGTTGGCGCAGGCGGAGCAGGCGCTGCAAGCAGCCGAACGGGCCTACCAGGCCGCGAAAGTAGCCTTTCACGAGGAAGAACTCGAAGCCGTCGCTAAAGAGAGGGATCAACTGCGGGGCGGATTGCAGCGATTGGCCGAAACCATACGCAACACGCAGGCCGAAATAAAGAAACTCGAGCGGCAGATTGAGAAGGCCGAAGCGCTCTTGCTCGAACTGGAGGCGGCGCAAAAGGAAAAGGCCACGCTTGAAGAGTTGGAGAATATGATGAGGCAGTTCCGCGAACTGATCAAGGAGGCCGGGCCATACGTCCTGAAAGCCATGCTGGCCGATATTTCGGCTGAAGCGAATCGCATCTTTGGAGAAATCATGGGCGACCGCTCGGCCCAGCTCTCCTGGCAAAACGACTACGAGATCATCCTGCGTCGCCAGGGAGTCAATCGCACTTTTGCCCAGCTAAGCGGCGGTGAGCAGATGAGTGCGGCGCTATCGGTGCGGCTGGCGTTGCTCAAGAAGCTCTCGACGCTCAATATCGCCTTCTTCGATGAGCCGACACAAAACATGGACGAATTACGGCGCATGAACCTGGCCGAACAGATCCGGCGCGTGCGCGGCTTCGATCAACTGATCGTCATCAGTCATGATGATACCTTTGAGCAGGGCCTTGATAGCATCATCCGCCTGCGCAAAGTGGATGGCGAAACGCACCTGGTGACGGATGAAGATTTTATGGGTAGCGAAAGAGAGCGGGTGCAGGCATATGCTTCATAAAGGCAAACTGCAAACGGCTCTGCAACTGAAAAAGGGCCAGTTCACCCTCTATGACCATACCTTTAGCGATCAGTTACAGGCCTATCGCCACGCGCTGGAAACGCTGCACCTGCGCTATTCATCGAGCAAGCAACTCGAAGACAACCTGCCGCCCGAAGATAGCCATGCCCCGGCAGGAGCGCGTCCCACCATCGAGTTTGATCGCTGGCTGGCCTCGGTAGACCCCGCAACGCCCCTCGTCGCCCCGGTCTATCCCTTCGGGCGCATATTTGCCAATCACGAGCAGGCACGTCTTTGGGCCGAGTGCATCGAGGGCGTCACCACGCTGGCCGTGGACGGCAGCCAGTTGCAGCCCTGGCACGATGCCTCTATTCCTGTCGCCTTGATCCAGGTCGGCTTCTTCGCCAATCCGCATGCTCAAGGGAAGCCCTACATCAAAGATGTGTACATGGAAGTGCTTTCACCCGACGAGCTAATGGAAGAGTCGAAAATTGAGAGCAGTGACCCCGATAGCTATCCCTACTCCGACATGCAGGTGACGCTGCGCCGCTACATGCTGGAAATTGAAACGCTCTGTACGCAAATGGAGCAATTTGCCCACAGGCGGCGACCCGATGAACCGCTACACAGTCCAGTGGTCTTCTTCGATGGCTCGCTCGTCGTCTCCTTCGCCCTGACCATGCCCAGCCCCTATCGCGAGCGCTACATCGATGCTGCCGTTTCTCTCTTGCAGACCTCGGAGCAGCAGCGCGTGCCCCTGATCGGCTACATCGATACAAGCTATGCACGCGATATGATCACGATGCTCAGGCGGCTCGATATGATGCAGCCCCAACCAACATTGAGGGAGACGAAGCGCATACACGACGCCCTGCTGTGGCAGGCGCATTTGCGCTGGGGAGACCGCACACCTGCTATGATCTGCGCTCGCGGCGAGATTCTGGAAAGCTACGGACCATATCGTGACAGCGTGGCCTTCTGCTACCTCAAAACGGCCTCGGATCGTCCACCTGTCCGCCTGGAATTCCCGCGCTGGATACTCGACGAAGGCATATTGGAGCCGGTGCTGGATGTTGTGCGCGCCGAGGTCATCGCCAGCGGCAGCGGCTATCCCTATGCCATCGAAACGGCAGACGCCGTCTCCGTGATCACCATGCAAGACCGCATGGAGTTCTACGCCCTCTTCCAGGATTTCATCGAGCGCCAGGGCCTCAAGTTCACCTTCTCCAAGAAAGCCGTAAGCAAGAGCAGGAGAAGATGACGACTCTAAGGAAAGAACCTGACAGTGCCTCATCAGCAGAAGGGTCAACCCATGTCATGTTGAGCGAAGCGAAACATCCGCTGCCCATCGACGGAGGTCCTTCGCGGAGTTTCCCCTGAGCGAGTGAGCCGTAGCCCTGAACGCAGTGAAGGGGAATGGGCTCAGGATGACATTGAAGAAAGAAGGCCGCATGGAAAACATCAGGACGTATGGAAATACTCCTTTCCAGGTTGTTGCCGTCCATGGCGGGCCGGGCGCTGCCGGTGAGGTAGCACCCATAGCCCGAAAACTTGGGGAGACAAGAGGAGTATTGGAACCGATCCAGACCGCCAAAACGCTTGACGGGCAGGTTGAGGAATTGCGGCTGGCGGTACAGCGCAACGCCACAAAGCCAGTGGCACTTATTGGGCACTCCTGGGGAGCCTGGCTAGCCTGTATTGTCACAGCCAGATATCCCGAACTGGTGCGCAAATTGCTCCTTGTGAGCAGTGGCCCGTTTGAAGAGAAATATGCGCCGTTGATCGCTGAAAACCGGTTAAAGCGACTCAATCGGGAAGAGCAAGAAGAATACCTTCAACTCGTTGACATGTTGAATAAAGCAGAAGCCCAGGATAGTGCTGCTTCCCTGTCACGCCTCGGCGAGTTGACAGACAAGACTGATGCTTACGAGCCTGTTGAAATGCCAGAAGACCCCGCAACTGCTCATCTCATCGATGATCCAGGTGAGATTTACCGGGGCGTCTGGTCTCAAGCTGCCAGACTGCGACAAACAGGAGAACTCCTGCGGCTAGCCCAGGCGATCACATGCCCGGTGGTAGCCATCCACGGCGATAGTGATCCGCACCCTGCAGAAGGGGTACAAGAACCACTTGCTACCGCGTTGAAAGATTTCCGCATGATCATCCTGGAACAATGCGGGCACACCCCCTGGCGCGAAAGGTATGCCATGGACAGGTTTTACGAGATACTTGAGGAGGAGCTTGCTTAAAGCGCTCGACTTCTATTTTTACGTTTTAGGTCTTTGCTTTAGCTCGTGGCGAATCTTACTGCGGGCCTGGGGTGTCCGGGCGAACACATAGCTAGTGTTGCCTTCTTCATCTCGACTTGTAGCAAGCCATTCTGGGCTTGGCCCTCTTCCCGCGCGCGATTTTATGAGTTCAACAATGTCGCCTGTCTGCAGCTTATAATCTAAGCGTACAAGCCGGTCACCTATTTTTGCCCCTGTATACCTGTTTCCAAGCTCAGTATGTATCCGGTAAGCAAAATCTAAAGCTGTAGCCCCGGATGGGAAATCAAGCACATGACCTTTAGGGGTAATAACAAAGACGCGACCCCTCAAAAGGTCAGCCTGTGAGGAAGGAGAAGATTGTTGTGCCCCTGCTAAATTCTTGCGTATGATAGCCAGCAGCTCATCCCAAAGCTGCTCTCTCGTTTTAGCTATTCTAACAATCTTACCTTTTCTATATGCCTTGCTTTCCTTGTAGCGCCAGTGTGCAGCCGCCACACCAAATTCTGCTGTTTCATGCATCTGGCGAGTGCGAATTTGCACTTCTACCATTTTATTCCCGATCTGTATCGTCGTATGCAGGGACTGGTAAAGGTTTTCCTTAGGGCGTGCTATCCAATCTCTTCCAGGCTTGCCATTGTAAACCTCTGTTAGAGGAGGCCAGAATTCGTGCAGGATAGCTTGAGCGGTATAACAATCTTCTATCGTATCCACGATGATACGGATGCCTAAAAGATCATTAATTTGCTCAAAGGTTAATTGCTTTGCCTGCATCTTCTGATAAATGCTGTAGATATGCTTTGCTCTACCAGAAATTTCGGCGGTTTCCATGCCAAAAGCCGCAAGTTGTGCTCGAATTCTGCTGATAATATCATTAATATGCTTTTTACGTTCTTCTTTCTTTACTTCAAGACGCATGGCGATTTCTTTATACTTCTCAGGCTGAAGCAAGCGAAAAGCCATATCTTCAAGCTCTGATTTGATATGCCAGATACCAAGCCGATCAGCAAGAGGGGCATAAATAGCCAGTGTTATTTGGGCATGTATCAAAGCATGAATAGATTCCTGTTGCTGGGGTGACAGGTCTTTTAGAAGCTTTATAAAGTATAGGCGATCGGCAAGCTTGAAAATGAGCGCGCGAATATCAGTAGCAGTCGCTAAAAACATCCTGATAATGTTCTCTACCTGCTTTTCCCGCTTTTGGAAATGATCCGCTTCTGCCTGTTGTCCGGAGTGTTCTATGCTATTCTCATCGATGGCCAGGAAAAACATTTTGTGCAAAACCGCCAGCCGCTCTTTGCCCTCATGAGCTGCCCTTGCTTCTAAGGATGCTGACCAGGCATTCCATTCCAGGCGTTCCAGGCACATTATATCTTCTATAAGCTCTACTAGCTCCTTTCTGTCTTTGAAGTCGTTTCTGATTTCATCCAGAACTTGTTCTTGGGCAGTGGGAGGAGGGAATAATAGTGCTGCTGCGATCAGAATAGGATCAGTGTGAATATCACAAAGGCGGACTGCCAGGTCAGAAGCATACTGGATATAAGGCTTACCTACTGGATGATCTATATGGGCATAGTGTTCCCCGGCAAAGATGCTGCAACGCTTAAAGAGACCTAAATCCCCTTCTTGAGGAAATGATTTTTGTAGATGCTCAATCAATTTTCCGGTTGTCTCACTCTTACGCGGTATTTCTATAGCCATTGTACTTTCCCCCAGAAGCACTTATTGTTTTAGAGGCACACTGCGTTTCCATAACTCGTCGAAGTATCTCTCAAAGCCGGCGAATAATGGATTGCCATTTCGCTCTATCTGGAGCATCTTGGCAGATTCATCATTTTTAGGACCGCTAAAAACGCTGAAAAACATAACATTATCGAAAATAAGTATTTTGAATATAGGTGTCTCTTTATAGAGCTTTGCCATAAAGTTCCCGTTTCGGCTCATCAGATTCCTTTTCCATACTCCAGTACATCTTGCATTTTTTCTTTGATCTCTTCAGCAGAGCGATGTTTTAGATCGTGAGCCAGCTCGTTGGTAATGTGATCGGAATCGGGCGAGAGAACGAGAACTGAAATAGTATGTCCCTCTCCTCGTTTTGATAAGCATAAGTCGCGAAGCAGGCTCCTGGAGCCAACGAAATATTTTTCTCCTCTAATCGTTAAGATTTTGATCGTTCTAGCGTTGCGGCAAGCTTCACGTATAGCTTGTTCACAGGATGCCTGGTTTGGGAATTCTGTAACTAAAGCATCCTGCTGTTGGGTCGTTGTAAAGGCAGAAGGCCTGTGCACTTCCTCGGGAGTTTCTTGAAGCACTCTCCCTATAATTTTCCTTCTGAAGGCTAATCCGGCCTTATTGGTATCATTCGTGTTCACTTGTAAAGCCTTTTCTAGCAGTCTTTCTGTCAACTGCCTTACATATGCAGGATAGAGTTTTCTGCCTAGCAGGAACACCATCACAAGGGTAGCCAGAACAAGTATACTGATGATAGCTGCGTCCAGCGGGCTAAATCCAAGACCATATAATAAGATGGATCCCAGCCCTGTTGAAAACGGGGTGAAGATTGCGCTTGCTATTAAGCTATCAACCACGTTGCTATTCATATTTGCTTCTTGAGGCATATTGCACGTAAATTGACAATAATAATATATCATAAATCTTTTGAATGTTCAATATGAAATTTCAAGTAAGTAATAATCATAGTAGAAAAGAAGTTCAGAAAAGAAGTTCTAGAATCACGCACATGCCTCTATCATTAAAGACGGACTATCTTTAGGTGAGCCAATGTTCAAGTACTTTTTTCTCTTATGCCGTTTATGTCGTTCA
Source organism: Chloroflexota bacterium (assembly GCA_902812455.1). The sequence continues at coordinate 52,477 of CADDZH010000021.1, forward strand.
TTTGCATACAACTTCTAATTTCATGATTAAGGAGAGATGCGCAATGGCTACAATTCCAGAGACAACTGTCCAGGTGAAAGATGGCAGGACGATTACCATCCGTACTGCACAGCCAGAAGATGCCCGGCGCATCCTCGATCACGCGCGAGCGGTGATGGCGGAAAGTGTGTTCGTGCTGTCTACGCCGGAAGATTTTCGTATGACCGAGGAGCAAGAGATCGCCTGGATTCAGATGAACCGCGATGATCCCGGCAAACTGGTGATTGTCGCGGAAGGCGAGGGCCAGATCATTGGCATGCTGAATGTTCACAGTGGAAAGCGCAAACGCATCGTCCACGTAGGAGAACTGGGTATTAGCGTCAACAAAGCATGGCGCGATCAGGGAGTGGGACGCGCTCTCGTGCAGGCCCTGATTGCCTGGGCGGAACAACACCCTGTGCTTGAGAAACTCTGCCTGCAAGTCTTCGCCACCAATTCCCGCGCGATAGCCCTCTATACCTCTTTAGGCTTCATAGAAGAAGGGCGACAGGTGCGGCAGATAAAAATGGGGCCGGGTACCTATATGGATGTTATCCTGATGGGCCGTTTCGTGAAGTAACATTCAGCTCAAGTTGCCAGCCGGTTTCTTCCGCAAACTTCTTTTGTATCTCTTCCAGCGCTTCTGCGCTCATGGAGCCGGTGCAGGCCAGGTGCATCAGGCGCTGGTTCTCGTGGAGGGCTGGCGTGCCCGTTATGCTCGCATCCGAGGGTAGCAGGCGCTGGGCAGCCTCGAGCAGGGTAGGCTCTCGTACATGCGGGTACACGTAGACGCGCCAGCCCGTTTCTCTAGAGAGCTGGTCAAGCTGTTCGGCGTAGCGCTGCTTCACCGCGTCTGGAAAGTGGAAGTGAATCCAGAGGATACTCCTGCTGGCATCGGCCCCAGCGCGGTAGAAGTCAGGGTTCCCGTTGAACATCTCGCGTGCCCCGGCCAGCGCCTCGTCCTGGCGCATCCTGGGCGTACTCTCTGCCTTGCGGCCCTGGCCCTGACCGGGCAAGGCCAGCTCGAGCCGCCAGCCGGTCTCTTCCAGGAAGCGCTGCTCGGCCTCCACTATGGCTTCGGGACTGGCGCTGCCCGTACACTGCACACCCACAGCCTGCCGGTCGAGGTAGAGCGAGGGTGTGCCAATGCTGCTCAGGCCCTCGGGCAGGAGCCGGTGGGCCATCTCGATCAGCGCTCCCTGGTTGGTCGCCTCTTGCAGGCGCACGTGCCAGCCCGTCCTGGCCTCAAGGTGGGCAAACTCTGCGGCGTAACGCTCCCTGGCCACAAGTGGGAAGTGGAAGCGCGGCATCAGCGTGAATGACGCGACATCGGCTCCCACTTTTGCATAGCCGGGCAGGACAGAGAGCCGGTGCTGGGCATATTGCAGCGCATCGTGCTGGTTCATGCGGGTTTTGCGAACTTCTTCCACTTCCTGGAAGGTTGGGTATTGTTCGGCTGAGGCGGTGCCAGCGTATCTTCCCAATCCTGCATGTGACGGTACGGCGGCAGAAACATTATCTCCTTCTAGCTCCAGGAACCAGCCGGTTTCCTCATAGAAAGCAGACTGTGCCCCGGCGATCTCCTCTGTGGATGCTTCCCCCGCAACATGCAGGCCGACAACCTGGCGATCCAGGTAGATCGAAGGCGTTCCTTCAGAGGTTAGCCCGGCAGGCAGAGAGCGTAGCGCTGCCCTGGCAAGCTCGCCCTGGTGAGCCTGCGGCGAAATGCTGATAGGCACGCCTGCCTCTTCTGAAGCAGCGGCGATGGCCTCTCTATAACGCTCCCGTGCAGCGTCCGGGAAATGGAAGAATAAGGTCACTGCGCCCGTATCGGGATCGACACTGCGACGATAGAGATCGGGCGGCGTACCCAGGTACTGCTCGATCGCACTCAGGATCCAGTTCTGGTCGGGACGCTCGAACTCCTCCGGCTCCTCGAGCGCCTCGCGCCATTCGGGAGAAAGACCGTAGAGGGTGAGGCCCTCGCCATCGAAAACGGAACGGTACTGGGTAAAGAGACGGAAATGCTTATGCAGGAGCTTGGCGAGGGCAAGCCGTTCTTCAAGAGATTGACCGGAAAGCCCGGCCATAAGGCAAAGTTCGCTCAAAGTGTACCTGGCTTCCTCGCTGCACTGCTTTGCCAGTTCGTAGGCGGAGAGGGAGCGACGAATGCGCCGTGCTGCCTTGACCAGCTCGTTCAAATATGCCGGAGCCTTTTGCGGAGCCTGGAGCACATCCTGGGGAGCAGGCCCCAGCACTTCCAGAATAGAGGAGAACGGGAAGCGCGTGCGCTCTTGTGAAACGCCTTTCGGGAGCTGCACGCGCACAGCGGCGCCCGGCTCGATGGCACGGCAGATGACGGGTTTGGCGCTCTCGAGGCTGACAAGCAGCAAGAGCACACTGCCAACCAGGTCGCTGAGCACATCGCCTGGGGATTCTTCCGCTGCCCCGCGCACGCGAAACGCTTCTTCCAGGGCATGCTGGCGCACAAAATAGCGCTGCTCGTAGTCCTCTGCCAGCACCTCCAGGATGTCCTGCGTGGCCTCCTCAGTTGCCTGGACATACCAGATGACTGCCAGCTCGCGAGCAGTAACGATGCGTAGCGATGGTACACTGATTACTGCCTGCCAGAGCGTCTCGATGTGCTCATAGTCGAAGGAATTGCCTTTCCCAATGCCCTTCGGCAAAGAGATAAGCGGTGAGGCAGGCTCTGCAGTTGCCTGGCGAGCCCCCCGGCGGCCTGCCCGCTGTTCCAGGCTCGTGCCCTCTGTGGGAAGCACTACCTCGGTTTGCGTGAGCAAATTGCGCAAGGCAGTACGCGCATCGTCGTCACCATGCACGAGAGCAACCCTGCGCGGCGAGATAGCTGCTGCATAGGCGGCGAGTTCTCCGCCGTCGGCGTGGGCGCTGAGGCTATATTTTGCCACCCGGCAGTTCACTTCGAGCGTCACCCCGCCAATCTCCAGTGTGTTTTGCTTATGTTCTGCCAGTTCAAGCAGGCGCCTTCCGGGAGATTCTTCATCCTGGTAGCCTGTGATCAGAATTGAGGCACGCGCGTCGGCAAGCAGCCGCGTGGCATACCAGGCGCTGGGGCCACCGGTGAGCATACCAGAACTGGAAAGGATGCAGGCAGGTGGCCCCACGAGAATGCGCTCGCGATCCCGTTCATCACGTACAAAGGTCACGTTTGAGCCCCTGAAGGGCTGGTAGCCTTTGCGAATCTGGCGCTCGAGGCGGGGCGAGAGGGCTTCTGGCAGGAGCAGGTAAGTATCACAAACGCGCCGTACCAGGCCATCCACGTAGATAGGGAAGTCAGGTATCTGGCCCTGCTCCTGCGCTGCCTGCAAGATGAGCAATAGCTCCTGCCCTCTTCCAAGCCCGAAACAGGGGATAAGGACGTGGCCGCCCTCAGCCAGGCCACCGGCAACGGCCTGGGCCAGGCGTTGTTCCTCCATTTGCCTGTTAGGGTGCAGCCGGGCACCGTAAGTCGATTCCAGGATGAGCAGGTCGGGGTGAGCAACAGGCGGCGGCATTGCCCCAGCCACGGTGCGCTGCGGCGTCATACTGATATCGCCTGAGACGACAAGCGAGCCATCACGCCCTACAAAGCCGAGGCTTACAGCGCCCGCGATATGCCCTGCCCGGCTGGCCGATATGGTTATACCAGGCAGTTCTGGAAGGGTGACAGGCTCTCCAACGGGAAGAGGGCGCATCTGGTTGAGCATCCCGGCTACCAGTGATTCTGGATAAAGGGGTAGCTCCATCTCTTCTACTGCCCGCCGCGACATCACCTTCAAGGCGTCGGCCAGCATCACCTCCATTAAAAGCGCGGTCGCTCGCGAAGCAAAAATGGGCACGGTAGGGAACGCTTGATGGAGCAAAGGTAAGGCGCCGATATGGTCGGTATGGGCGTGCGTGACAAAGACAGCCCGCACATCCTTGTCTTGCAACAAAGACAGGTCAGGAAGAGGATCGGCTTTACGATCAACGCGCACCCCCGCATCAACGACGAACCATTGACCGGCAAGCTGTACGGCAAGGCAGCTTGCGCCTACGCTGCTCACTCCACCTAAAAAGACTACCTCCACGATTGCTCCTTCATAGATTTGGTGTGAATGATGAACCTTGGGGGTCAGAAAAGGCGCGAGGGCATGCGCAAGCCCCTACAGGCGCCTCTCGCTTAACGAGTGTATCAGGTTGTGTGAAGAACGTCAAACACTGCTTATGTATGTCATCCTTCGCTGCGCTCAGGATCTAATGCAAGGGAGACAAAGATGCTTCGCTTCGCTCAGCATGACATGACAGAACCTCGCTGTCGATGAGTATCAAGTTCATTTGAACCTTGCCATATGGTATACTTGATACAGGTAGTTTGCCCCCGATTGTCATGTTATCAGAAACTGAACTGAAGAACCTGGATTATGTCTCGCTCAAAGAATTACACATTTACCTGTCCTTGCGGGCATGTCTTTGACAGCCCGGTATACGAATACATCAACACTGCGCAAGACCCGCAGTTGCAATATACGATCCTGGCAGGCTTATTGAACGTGCCTACATGCCCGATGTGCGGGCGACGTGCGGCTCTTTCGCACCCGTTCATTTACTCCGATCCTGCTCATGGTATCCTCGCCTATGTTCACCCATCAACGAACGTTCCAGAGGAGGCACGTCAGCTTATCCTGGAAAAGCTTCGCGAGGTCTATACAGATATTGAGGAAAAACAGGAAGCGCTACGAACGCGAGCCGGAAAGAGCAGCTATAGCACATGGAAAGATGAAAGCGAGTCAAATGAACCGCCACCTTTGCACGTCATCTTTGGGCTTGATCAATTGACAGAATTGATCAATGCGAACTTAAGCCCGGATGAGCGGCTGGGGAAGCTTGCCCTGAGCACCCACAGTCATAGTGAGGCCGAACGCGGGAGGATGTTGGATATCGCGCGCAGGCTGGCCTCCGAAATGCAGTGCCTGGTGGAAGTGGAAGACCTGCCGGACGAGTACACTGTCTGGCTTTACGGCTCTCGCAAGCAGATCGGCGCCCTCATGCGAGAACTGGCCCCACGAGGATAGATGCCATGATTACGATTGGAGTCCTCACTATCAGCGATAGCGCTGCAAAGGGAGAACGTGAGGATACTAGCGGGGAGCATATCCGCAGCATGGTAGCCCAACTGCCGGAAGCTGTGATCAGTGCGGGCGCCATTATCCCCGACGAACAGGAGTTGATTGCAAAAACCCTCATGGAATGGAGTGATGAGAAGCACCTGAATCTCATCCTGACGACGGGAGGCACCGGCCTGGCTCCTCGCGATGTTACACCCGAAGCCACGCTGGCCGTTATTGAGCGCGAGGCTCCCGGCATTGCCGAAGCCATGCGCGCTGTGAGCATCCAGCATACTCCTTACGGCATGCTCTCTCGTGGTGTGGCGGGAACGCGCGGGCGCACCCTGATCATCAACCTTCCAGGTAGCCCCAAAGCGGTCGGGGAATGCCTGGAATACATCCTTCCCGTCTTGCCCCACGCTATCAACCTGCTCACCGAGGGGCCACGCGAGCACTGAGATGATCTATCGCGGCCATAGTGATAACGTATTCGCATTGGCATGGTCTCCCGCTGGAGAATATATAGCTTCCGGTTCGCGCGATACCACTGTTCAGGTCTGGGATGCCGCTACAGCAGCCTGCCACTGTACTTATCATGGGCACACGCATCCTGTGCTTTCTGTAGCATGGTCACGCGATGGGAAGCGTATCGCTTCGGGCTGTACCGGTGGCATCGTGCAGG
>CADDZH010000022.1 GCA_902812455.1 Chloroflexota bacterium
GAACTGCCGTGATAGTTGGGCTTGTGCTCCTGGCGGCGGGCACCTTGCTGCGCGCCGTCTTACCCACGGTATTCTGGCTGTATTTCCTTACTGTGGTGCTCAGCCTGGGTATCGCCATAGCCCAGACCGCTGCTCCTGTGCTCTCCCGCTACTGGTTTCCCAAACACATCGGGCTGGTGGTCGCGCTTTTTACCGATGGCCTGATCCTGGGAGAGACGATAGCAGCAGGCATTACGCTCCCTCTTATGCTGCGCTTCCTGGGGCCGGATGCCTGGACTGCCACATTTATCCTGTGGGGCGTGCCCGTGGTTGTCATGCTCGTTCTCTGGCTGTGGCTGGCCCCGCCTGCTCCTTCTACAACGGTTGAGGCCGCAGAAGCCGCGCAGGCTCTTCCACTCACAAATGAGGCAGCACAAGAAACGCCGCCAGGTAATATAGCACATCAAGGGCAGGCGCGTGTAAGCGCGTGGCAGTTAGGTTTCCTGCTGGGTGGAGGCAGCCTTATCTACTTCGGCATGAATGGCTGGATTGCCACCTACAACCAGGCTACTCATCATAGCGCGCTGACAGCCTTGAGCCTGGCAATTCTGAACGGAGCGCAACTGCCCGCCAGCCTGCTGGTTACGTTCTTTGCCCAGCAGCTTGCCGGCCGGCGCTGGCCCTTTATTGTCGCAGGCATTACCAGTATCATTGCCATAGCTGGCTGGATCTTCGCACCTGCCGGGCTGGAACCGCTCTGGGCAGCGCTCCTGGGCGGCGCTTCTGCCCTCGTCTTCGCGCTTGGCCTGGCCCTGCCCCCACTTCTGGCTGCTCCAGGGCGCGTAGCCCACCTCACGGGTATCACTCTCTCGATCAGCTACAGCACAGCCTTCGCGGGGCCATTCCTCGGCGGTGGCTTCTGGGACCTCTTGCACATCCCCGCCGTCGCTTTCCTGCCCGTCGCCCTCGCCAGCATCGCGCTGATCGTCCTGGGTTCGCTCCTTCCGCCTCGCTCCCATTTTGGCCCCAATGTGTTTTCAAGCACAGGGGCAAAGCGCACTGATGCGGCTGTACGCTAAGAGCCTGTTTCCTACTCTTGCAGTGGTGGGCCGCCTGGGTCATATGTCGTTGAATTCAGGACAACCAGCCAGTCGAAATCGGTGAAGCTTTGAGGAGTGAGCGGGAAGTAGTACCACGTACTCATTCACGATGCGAGCTCGAGGGAAACTGCTCTCGATGGCAATGGCGCTGTAGCCATGCGCCTCAACCAGGCGCTGGAAGAGCCGGTTGCGGAGTATGAGGATGTCCTGCCCGCCGTGAAGCGCTTCTCCCAGACCAAGCAATTCCACTGAGTCACCAAGTGAGGCGATCACTTTATCGACAGCAGCGTTGAAGGTCTCCGGCGAATCGACAGAGAAGGGAATCGCCTCGCGTGCAATCCAATCATCGAGCGTTGCATATTCTCTTTCAACGGGAAATAACTGTTCTATTGAGGAGCTCCTTTCTATGTGCGCTGATGCGTCTATAGATTGTCCTGAGATACCCTATGATATTATTTTCAAGTAACCTCCGCCACCATTTTTACCACTATGTTGTAAGGCAAGGTTCAAATGTGAAGAGTAGACCCTGATATGTTGACTGGTCATACCATGTCATGCTGAGCCCATTCCCCTTCGCTCCGCTCAGGGCTACGGCTCACTCGCTCAGGGGAAACTCCGCGAAGCATCTGATGCCGATCGACAGAGATCCTTCGCTTCGCTCAGGATGACATAGCTGGAATAGATAGGAGAGCCTATTTTTATGACCGGACAGACGCAAGATCAATGGGCGCAATGGCTCCTCCAGCGCCGTCATGGTGGAGACCCTGAACAGCTACAAGAGATGCTGCAAGCTTTATTTCAAATTCGTGATAAGGTATTGCATCATGCTCAACTGGCTCAGGGTGAAACTCTGCTCGATGTTGGCTGCGGTGATGGCCTGATTGCCTTCGGTGCCCTGCCCCTCGTTGGAGAGCAGGGAAAAGTAATCTTCAGCGATATCTCACAGGATTTGCTAGATCATTGCCAGGCTCTCGCCAACCAAATGGGAGCGCTTGATCGCTGCCAGTTTATTCAAGCCTCAGCCGATAATTTGAGCGTGATAGAGGCAAACTCTGTCGATGTTGTTACAACTCGCTCAGTCCTCATCTATGTACGAGAAAAGCAGCAAGCTTTCGGAGAGTTCTATCGCGTCCTCAAGCCAGGTGGGCGGATCTCGATCTTTGAGCCTATCAACAGCTTTACCTATCCTGAGCCGCCACACCTCTTCTTTGGATATGATGTAACTCCTATCATTCCCATTACTCGCAAATTGCTTGCTATATACGAGCGATTTCAACCAGGCTGCTCAGATCCCATGTTGAACTTCGACGAGCGCGACCTCGTGAAGTTTGCCGAACGCGCAGGGTTTACGGAAGTTCACCTCGAATTGCAGATTACAATTATCCCTGCTACACTTGAGAGCGGTGCTGCCGCTCCAAAACCCAATTGGGAAACCTTCTTAAAATCATCTCCCAACCCTCTCGTTCCTACGCTTGAAGAAGCCATACACGAAGCTCTCACAGCAGAGGAAGCGGCTCAATTTACAGCGCACCTTCGTCCTCTCGTGGAAGCAAGGCAGAAGATAAAGCGCTCTGCGGTAGCGTATTTATGGGCAGTGAAGCACGAGGGTTCATAATAGTCCGGACAATGGAAGCAGCGTGGAGGAGCCATGAGCAACTTTTTAGGCTTGCCTGTTCGCCAGAAATAACACAGGCAATGCTGCAAGCTGCAGCACGACCGAAAAGACGATCAGTGCCGGGATGGATACGTCATAGAGTAGCCCCATCGCGGCACTACCGAGAAACCAGGCGATGCCATAGCCTGTATCAAAGACCCCAAAGGCCGTGCTGCGTTTGCTGGCCTCGATGATCCCGGAAAGCAACGCCTTGAGGAGCGTGTCCTGGGCGCCCAGGCCAATCCCCCATAGCACCATGCCGAGCAACGCCAGGACGAACTGCCCTAAGAACACCAGGGGTGCAAAGAACGCCGAGAGGAAAAAGGCGAGCAGAACCACAGAAAACCCGGCGCGATCAAGGAGGCGACCAAACACCAGAGCGGCAAGAGCACCAGCAGCCATGGCCACAGCATATAAGACCGGGATGAGGGCCGCCGGGACGCTCCCTACTTTTTGGAAATGAAAGGCGATCAAGGAGAAATCAGCAAAGCCTGCCGCAATCAAGGCCCCGGCCGCGACGTAGGTCCAATAGGCGTGCGACAATCCCCGTGCCTGTAACGGCTGGGCAGTTTTCTGCTCCAGCTCCTGAGGATGGGGAAAGCGCAGCCATGCCACGGCAAGTGTACCTAAACATAACAGCGTGGAAATCAGCAGGATGGCAAAGCCGTTGCGATAGCCCCCTTTGAGGAACAACACCAGGGCCACGATCAACGGCCCGATGGTTGCCCCTGCCTGATCCAGCGTTTCATTAAGGCCAAACACCCATCCGCTTCCAAGCATGGGAGCAGTAGACGACAGCATGGATTCAACAGCAGGGCGCCGGATAGCCCGGCCCGTGCGCTCGGCAATCATCAAGGCCGCTGCCACCGGCCAGATACCGGCGAGAGCGAGGGCCGGAACGGCCAGCATGTTAATGCTGTAGCCCACAAAGGTGACGATCCAGTACCTGTGCGTTTTATCTGCCAGAAAGCCGGAGACCGATCGCAGGCTATAGCCGAGCAGTTCGCCCAGGCCGGCAACCACGCCCACAATGAAGGCGCTGGCTCCCAGCGTCTCCAGGAATGGCCCCATAATGCTGCGCCCACCTTCATAGGTGAAGTCAGCGAACAAATTCACAACGCCAATGAGCAGCACAAATGTCAGGGCTGTGGCTGCAGTGGATGGAGTAAGAACTTTCTTCATACCGGTAATTACGCGCAACAAAGACTAAATAAGGACAGACAATATCAACCCCTCCAGCAGTGGGTAAATCTTCTGGTTGGCTTCCGCATTCCATGCCCGGTACGCTCGCATACGTTCAAGCTTCTCGGCTACCATCGCCGGATCGCTCACCAGTTGGGCGATCAACTCTGCCTGCTCGTCTCTCTTCAGGCAAACCCAGCCCAGGTTATGCCGCTGGAGAAAGGCAAGATTGGGCGTTTCCTGCCCAGGGATGAAAGCTGTGGCAAGAAACGGCTTTCCTAGCATAACGGCCTCAGCTAAAAAGTTCGGGCCTGCCTTGCCCACGATCACATCTGCGGCTGCCATGTAGGGAGCAATAGTTCGCGTAAAAGGCACCGCCCGCAGGTTCACAACCCCGGCAAAGAGCGATTCTAGCTGCTTATTCGTCCCCACAGCCAGCAGAATCTGGATAGGCTTGTCGATCGTGAGGATGCTCTTCACAGCCTGCTCGATGTGAGCAGCTCCTTCTGCTCCTCCTTGCAAGAACACCGTGAATACTGCCGGGTCAAGGCCGAGCGTAGAAAACATTTCTGCCCTGCTCTTTGTGTAGTCTTGCAAGAACTGCCGGCGCACAGGAAAACCTGCCAGGTGCAGCCGCTCTTCATCGATGCGCCGTCCTTGCGCCTGAGCATATATCTCGCGGGTCGGGACGAGATAAGCATCGGCATCCTTCACAGTGAGCCAGGTGGAATGCACAACCTCTAACTCGCTAAACTGAAAGACAAGCGGAATGTGCGCCCGGCTCTGCTTAATCGCCTGAGCAATCTCATAAGAGAGCAGCGTATGTGTCGTGATGATCAAGCTGGGTTTGACCTGCTCAATGAGGGTTTGTAATGGTCTCTTAAGGGAGAGGGTGAGCATTTTATGCACCAGTAACGCTCTTTGCTCAGTATCGGTGTATTTGTATTCCAATCCCCACAGCTTCAGAAAGTACCGGCCCGCCAGCGTATAGTACTGGTGAAAGATAGGCGGGTGAGGGTCTACGATGTGTGTTTCATAGTTCTCGCCTAGAATATCCTTTAAAGCCAGAGCAAGGCTCATATGGCCCCCACCGGTAAGCGAGGTGAGGATTAAAACATGTGGTTTTGCAGGCATCACGCACCTATTACCCGCCTGCCTGTGCGAATGAACATATCTGCCAGCCAGGGGAACAGGCGATCAAACTCTATCATGGGCACGTAGTAGCGGGGCACCACCACTTCGCGGCGTGGTCTCGTCACCAGATCGGCAATGGTGCTGGCTACCAGTTCGGGACCCGGCAAATATTTCAGCCGCATGTGTTTGTTCATGGGGGTGCGAACGAACCCAGGAGAAACCAGCGACACAGAGACTCCGCTTCCGGCAAGCTGGCGTCGTAACGAAAGCGAGAAGCCGCGTATGCCAAATTTTGTCGCGCTATAGAGTGGATCGACTGCAATATGTGCTCCTACCGAAGCCACAGAGATAATAGCTCCATGATGCTGTGCCAGCATTCCCGGCAGCACAGCGCGCGTCATCAGTATGGCTCCCAGCAGGTTGACATCGACGATCTGGGTAATCTCCTCCACGGAATTCCTGGTAAACGGGTTCCTCAAAGCGATACCCGCATTGTTCACCAGTACATCCACCCGACCGAACATTTCCGTGGTCTGCTCCGCCAGGTGCGCTATCTGCTCTCTATCTGTGACATCGGTGGGAATAGCAACGGCACGATACCCGGCCTCAGTGATTGACTGCACCTGGGCATCTAGCTCGTTTGCTCGCCTGGCTGCCAGCACTACCTGCGCTCCACGCCGCGCAAGTTCCTGGGCCGTCGCCGCGCCGATTCCTGAACTGGCTCCCGTCACAATGGCTACCTCGCCTGCCAGTTCCGCTGTCTTGGGCATCTTTACTTCGTCTCTCGTCCTCGTTATGCTCATCATCGCTCTCCCTGGGGGCTAGGGCGACCGCAAGGGTTTCCTAAAAATAATAAACGGCACAACCAACCTGTATGCCGGAACCAACACAGATCATCAACCCGATATCGCCCGGCTTCGCCAGACCACGCTCCCGAACATATTGTAGCGCGTAGGGCAGCGAAGAAGTAAAGAGGTCAGCGCCTTGTGTTACATCGACAAACCTTTCCCTGCCCAGCTCCAGCTCTTCGCTCAACCTGTCAATGAACGGCGCTGAAATTTGCGGCGGCAGCACGATATTGACCTGGGAAAGCTCCAGTTGCTCGAGGGCGAGTAATTCAGATACGGCCTTGCGAATGCAGCGCAGGTAGTAGCTCTCGATATCAGCGGCCTTCTCGTGATGTATCCACGTCTTGCCATGCTGCTGCCTGGTGTAAGATATGTAGGCCTCGAGATATTCGGTGCAATACTTGAAGACGAAGTTACCAAAGCCCGTTTTACCACCGGCGCTCTTATCCAGGATTATTGCTGAGCCTACCTGCGCTATGCCCAGTAGCTCTGCTGGACGAGAGAGCGCGTTGTTTTCAATTTCCGAGGCTACCACCATCGCATTGTTCATCTTGTTCGCCTGGATCATCCCCGTCGCCACGTGACAGGCATTGAGAAAACCCACTGCTCCGTTAAGGAGATCGAAAGCAAAGGTTTTCTTGTCTTGCTGCGATTCAATCGTATCATTCATATGCAGTAGACCTTCAACGATGGAAGCGATAGCGGGTTCGCTCAGGAACTCGTCCCGGTACACGCCCGTGTAGATGAGGAGATCGATATCCTTGCGGCTATAAGAAGAACGTTCCAGGCAAGCTTCAGCAGCCAGGCGGGCCAGCTCTAGACCCTCTTTCTTCACCTGCGCCCCTTCAGGAATCGTGCCCACGCTTTCTACGCGCACCCTCGCTCTCTGCGTAGGAATTGAGCTAAGCCTCTTCTCGTCAGCATTTGTCGTTGCCGCGATCTTAGCAGGCTTCTGGCCGGAGGCGCTCCGGCGAAGGCGATCTGGCAGGTCATCAAACGTATAGAGGCCCGTGCCGATAGTGGCCCCGGAGCCGGTAATGCCGAAAACCACGTTTTCGCCCGATTTGATCTCACCTGAAAGAATATGATCCATGAGAGCAACCAGGTGCGTGGTGGTCGCAGTATTGCCCCGCTCGGCCAGATTGTAGATCACCTTGTTTCCACCACATACCTCTCGCCCAAAGTGATTGTTGATCTCGCGTGCCGCATCCCTGATCGACATCTGGGAGGTCTGGTGCATGATGATATGATCAATGGCATCAGGCGACCAGCCCGAACGCTCCAGCATATACGCAGCGTGAGAGACCGCCTGCGTAATATTGACTGCCGCCACTCTTACTGAGTCGGTGAACATGATAGCCCCGCCGTGCTCCCTGTCTGTGGCTTTGGCGATGCAGTCATAGCAGTAGCGCCCCAGCGTGTACAATTCAAGCTCGTGAAAGCCGACCGTATTGTCCGGCGCCTGCTCCAGGATCATGGCTGCTCCCGCATCACCAACCGTCAAACAGGCCAGGCGCGAGTCCATATATCCCTCGATCTCTTTCTGAGCCGTCAGAGTGAGGTGCGTGGTATACTCACCGCTGACAACCATACCACGCCGGATCAGGCCAGCTTTGAGGAAGGCGTCAATAATAAGCGTAGCAGTAAACATGCCCGTACAGGCGTTGGAGATATCGAATCCGACCGTGTTGCTAAAGCCAAAATGGTGTATTAGCTTTACGGCTGTGCTCGGCTCAAACGAGACCTGGAATTTTGGGCCGTCACAGCGCGAGATATTGGAGCAGATTAGCAGGTCAATATCCTCAGGCATGTATTTTGAGTTAGCAAGGCAGTGCTCCACTGCCTTCTTCGCCAGGTCAAGAGAAAACTCTGTTTCTCCGGCCATGCGCCTGGAATGGATGCCCGTGAATTGTTCCAATGGGAAATTGATAGGTACCTGGCAATGCTCCAATATTTCCCTGGTCGTCACTGCTTTCGGCGGCAAGTACACGCCAATGCTCTCGATCAGCGTATTGCGAGCCCCAGGCTCGCCAGCCTCACTGGCGGGAGCTACCTGCACCTGCGTTCGAGGAGTTTGAACTGCACCCTGCTGGCTCGCCTCAACCTGGCTATCGTGAAGCGTACCGGCTACAGCCGCCAGTTCTGCAATCGTCTGGTGTTCAAAAAGCATCTCAGGCGTGAGATGCAGTCCGGCTTCGTTGGCCTTTGCCACAACCTGCAGGCTCTGAATGGAAGCCCCACCAAGATCAAAATAGTTGTCGTGGATGCCGACTTTATCGATACCAAGCACCTGGGCGAATATGCCTGCCAGTAGCTCCTCGACGGGTGTGCGAGGCGCTACATAGGCCTTTTCCAGGTTTGGCCGTGCCATATCAGGCGCGGGCAGCGCCTTGCGATCCACTTTCCCATTGGGCGTCAAGGGCAGGGCATCCAGGTAGACGAAGGCAGCCGGAATCATGTAGTGCGGCAGCTTCTGCTTCAAGTAGTTGCGCAGCTCTTCGACAAAGAGAGACTTTTCCTGTAACGAAGGTTCGAGCACGAGATATGCTACCAGCCGCTTCTCCCCCGGCGTGTCCTCGCGAGCAGTGACCACAACTTCCTTCACTGAGGGATGCTCTGCCAGCACGGCCTCGATCTCGCCAAGCTCAATACGGAAACCCCGAATCTTCACCTGGTAGTCGGCGCGACCAAGAAACTCGATAGCTCCATCAGCCCGGTATCGCGCCAGATCGCCAGTCTTGAAGAGCCGTTTTCCTGGTTCGTTGCTAAACGGGTCGGGGACAAACTTCTCTGCTGTCAGTTCAGGCCGGTTGTAGTAGCCGCGAGCTACGCCCACTCCGCCAATGTACAGTTCGCCTGCTACGCCTACCGGCACCGACTGCATTGAGCGATCCAGGATATAGATTTGCGTATTGGCAATTGGGCGACCAATTGGCACCGTCCAGTCGCGGCTCCCGCGCCGGCACTGCCAGCAGGTTACGTCGATCGAAGCCTCTGTTGGCCCATACAGGTTATGCAGTTCAACCGCCTCGAAGCGTGAGAAAAAGCGCTCTTGCAGTTCCACCGGCAAGGCTTCCCCGCTGCAGATCACTCGTTTGAGACTTCTACAACCCTCCAGGTCTGGCTGCTGTAAAAAGGCCTGCAGCATGGAGGGAACAAAGTGTATGGTCGTGATCTGCTGCCCGGCAATCAGCGCAGCCAGGTAAGCTGGATCCTGGTGGCCGCCAGGCCGGGCGACGACCAGGCGTGCCCCTGTCATGAGCGGCCAGAAGAACTCCCAGACCGAGACATCGAAGCTAAAAGGCGTCTTTTGCATTACCCGGTCTTCAGGCGTCAGGTGATAGGTTTGCTGCATCCAGTGCAGGCGATTCATCAGCCCGCGATGGATATTCATCACGCCTTTCGGTTTGCCAGTTGAGCCTGAGGTATAGATCATGTAGGCCAGGTTATCCGGCTGCACGCCGCTCGCAGGGTTAGCATCATACGCTAGCGAGGCCTGCCAGTCGATATCGGTGTCCAGGCACATGATCGTTGCCTGTTCCATAGCTGGCAATACATCCACGAGCCGCTTCTGCGTGAGCAGGACAGGCAGTTGAGCATCGCGTATCATGTAATCGAGCCGTTCTGCCGGATATGCCGGATCCAGCGGCACATATGCCCCGCCCGCTTTGAGGATGCCCATAAGGGCAATGACCATCTCAAGCGAGCGCTCCATACAAACGCCTACCAGCGTCTCCGGCCCTACGCCTAGAGATTGGAGCGTGTGGGCCAACTGGTTAGCCCGGCGGTTCAACTCCTGGTAGGTGAGCGTCTCGCCTTCAAAAACGACGGCGACCGCCTCTGGCTGCTGTTCTACCTGTGACTCAAACAACTGGTGGACGCAAGTATGTTCAGGATAGTCACTCTTTGTATCATTCCATTCAACCAGCAACTGGTGGCGTTCTGCCTGCGATAGCAATGGCAGGTCTGAGACGGGCATTTCTGGATGGGCCACAATGCTTTCTAGCAAGATCTGGAAATGCTCGCTCATACGTGCAATGGTGGCCTTATCAAAGAGATCGGTATTGTAGCGAATTTCAGCCCAGAGCTGGTCATTGGCTTCGGACATCCTGAGCGTCAGGTCAAAAGGAGCGCCTTGCTGTCCCAAAGCTATTAGCTCCAGCTTGAGGCGCTCCTGTGCTACGCGGGTTGCTGTCTCGCCCTGGCCAAACCAGAGCGTCTGCGCGCCTCCCTCGCCATCTTCCAACTGGTGGAACCTATCCCAGACAAACACCGCCTGGAAAAGCGGCGAATAGCTGGGATCGCGGCGCGGCTGGCGCCGCTCCACAACGAGCGGGAACGGGTAATCTTGATGCTCGAGGGCTCCAATAACTGCGCGGCGCACCTGGCCAAGCAACTGCTGGAACGTTGGATTGCCAGAAAGATCTGCCCGCAATACGACGGGATTCGTCAGATAACCAATGATTCTTTGCTGATCAGCGCGGCTACGTCCAGCCGCAGGAGTTCCAACCAGGATATCGTCTTGATCGGTATAGCGGAAGAGAAATACCTGGAATGCTGCCAGCAAGAGCATGTACAGTGTAACTCGCTCTGCAGCGGCAAGCGCTTTGAGTTGCCCGCGTAATTCCTCGCTCAGTGTAAATCTATGCGCGGCTCCCCGGTAGGTCTGAACCGGTGGCCGGGGTCTATCGGTTGGCAGGCTTAAGACCGGCAGGTCACCGGCCAATACGCTCTGCCAGTACTCCCAGTGCCGCTCGCCTTCGGGGCCTGCCAGCATCTCAGCCTGCCAGCGGATATAGTCGGTGTATTGCGCAGTTCCCGTCTCTGGTGGCGCCTGTATACCAAGTTTTTCTGCTGCATACAGGACGGATAACTCATCCATGAGTAGCTCTAACGACCAGAAATCTGCCACGATATGGTGAACCACCAGCTCGAGTACACAATCCTGAGGAGTTCGTTCAAACAATATGAGGCGCAGCACAGGCCCTTTTTCCAGGTCAAACGGGCGATCAGCCTTCTCTTCCAACTGCTGCTCCAGGCTCTGCTGGCTCCAGTTTGTGGCATCGATCACCTCAAGATGTACCGGCTGCTCTGGATGAAATTGCTGGACAGGCTCACCATTGCGCGTGGTAAATGTAGCTGTGAGGATAGGATGGCGTTGAACTAATGCCTGCGCCGAGCGTCGCAGCAATGAAATATCGACGGCAGAACGAACACGCACCGTATACATGAGGTTGTACGCCGGGCTTTGAGGCGCGAGGCGATGCAGGAACCATAAGGCTCGCTGGCCATGAGAGAGAGGAAGCCACTCATGGCTAGTCGAATCCTCTCCTTTCCCTGCCCTTTTCCGCAGCAGTTGCGCAAGATACGCTCGCTTTTCTTCAGCCGAAAGATTTGCCAATCCCTTAGGGATCATTCCAAGCTCTCCTTTTCCACGAGCTGGCTGAGCAGGACATCTACCTCATCGTCCGAAAGCCGATCCAGTTCTGCCAGCAACTGTTCTGCCTCCTGCGCGCTGAATCCGGGAGTATCATCTGTCTCCTTGCTCGCCTCAGCCTGCTCATCCTCCGCGATCTGGCCAAGCAGCGCATCGATTTCTGCATCCGAGAGTTGATCCAATCTCATCAACAGTTGTTCAGCTTCATGCGAACCAATCTCGTTCGCCAACCCATTGCTCATAACGTGCTGGCCATCCACATGCCCATCCTGCCCAGCTCTATCCACCTGTGCTGTATTTGATTGAGATGAGCCTGCCGGCTCCAACTGCTCGAGCAACCGGGCAGCAAATTGACTGATGCTCGGTTCCTCAAGGAAGATGGCGATGGGCACCTCCACTGCCAGCTCCGCCTCGATCCAGCCCTTTAGCTCCATAGCCGTTAAGGAATCGAGTCCCAGGCTGTTGAGAGGACGCTCTACATCCAGCCCGGCAAGAGACAATTTCAGCGAAGCAGCTATTTTATCCCGCATGTAGTTCTCCAGGAGGCGCTGGCGTTCTGGTGGGGCGGTCTGGAGCAATTCCTCGCGGATACTCCTGCTGCGGTCTTCTATGGCTGCTGTGGCAGGTAAACCATCTTGATCCTGGAAGGAAGCTTCCTGCCAGCTCTCTTCAAGAGGCAGTGTCCATTCTCCCACAATTTCCAGATCGCGAGCCAGGTATTTCTCGCGGCAGGCACGGCGTTGCAGCTTGCCGCTGGACGTTTTTGGAATGCTGCCGGTCTTAATGAGTGCGACGGCGTAAACTTGCAGTTCGTGCTCTTCTGCTACGGCCCGGCGGATGCTCTCGGCCACCTCGTGCACATCCACATTCCAGTAGCGTCTTTCAACTTCCTGCACAATCACAAGTCGCTCTTCGCCCTGCGCCTCTATGGAAAAGGCCACGCCGCAGCCAGGTCGTAGCGCCGGGTGGCTCTGCTCTACCGTGAGTTCAATATCCTGCGGGTAGTAGTTGCGACCGCGAATGATGATCAGGTCTTTCAAGCGACCGGTGATGAATAACTCTCCATCCTGCAAGAATCCGAGATCGCCCGTGCGCAAGAAGGGGCCTTCGCCGGTGTCTGCCAGGTAGGCCTGGAAGGTTTCCTTCGTCTCCTGGGGCCGCTGCCAGTAGCCCTGAGCTACACTTGGCCCGCTAATCCATACCTCTCCTACCTCGTCAGGCTGGCATGCCCGCAAGGTCTCCGGATTCGCTATGACGATCTTCTGCCCTCGTACCGTCTTCCCGCATGATACAAAGGTGCGCACATCTTTCTCTCCGCTGGTCGCTTCGACCACACGGTTATGGGCAAGCGCCTCGGCCTGCAAGGTGCGCACGACGGGGAATCTATCCCGCTCTCCTCCTGTAGCCATCAGCGACGCCTCTGCCAGCCCATAGCAGGGATAAAAGGCTTCTTTACGAAAGCCACAGGAGGCAAAGGTTTCTGCAAAGCGCTCTAAGGTTTCGAGCCGGATAGGCTCAGCGCCATTGAAGGCCAGCTTCCAACGTCTCAGATCGAGCTTTTCCTTCTGCTCAGGCGTGATCTTGCGGCAGCAAAGCTCATAGGCAAAGTTCGGCCCACCGCTCATGGTCGCTCCCGTATCCGAGACGGCTTGCAACCAGCGGATGGGGCGCTGCAAGAAGGCTACCGGTGACATGATGATATCGTGGGCGCCAGAGTAGATGGTCTCCAGGATCATGCCTATCAGGCCCATATCATGGTAAGGAGGAAGCCAGTTCACTCCACTGGTCTCAGGTGTAACGCCGAAATACTCGTAAATCATGGACATGTTGTACAGGAGATTACTATGGGTGAGCATGACCCCTTTCGGCAGGCCTGTTGACCCCGAAGTATACTGGATAAAAGCAAGCGTATCGCCGGTTATTGCCGGTTCCTGCCACTTACCTGCCGCGTCGTCCTCAATACTATCGGTTGTAAGAAGAGGGGTTGTGGATAATTCCTCTTGAGCCAGGGCAAACAAATTCTCAACTGCTGATGTAAGCGATGAGACGGTGAGCACCACCGAGGGTTGAACATCTTTCACAATTGTGCGCAACTTCTCCAGGCTGCGCTTTGTACGTGTTTGAGGAGGATAGGTAGGAACAGCAATAATGCCAGCATACTGGCAGCCCAAAAAAGCTACGATAAATTCCGGAGCCGAGGGATACACCAGAAGAGCGCGCGCATCACCTCCTACACATGCTTGCAGGCGGGCGCCGATAGCGCGGGCCTTCCGATCCAGTTCACCATAGGTCAGGTGCACCTCTGGCGTTTCCCCATCACTTAGAAAGGTAAATGCCCACTTATCGGGATGCAAAGATGCTCTCCGCTGGAGAAGCTCGACCAGTGTAGTAGATTCAAAAGGCGAAGCGGAATAGTTTGTGTCCAATTGTTAACTTTACCTGCCTGTGCTTACAAACTTGACCGACCTTACGAAATACCGCGCTACAATGCCAATGTATCTATCCACTTTTGGCAAAAAGATACTTTCCTCCCACATGCAAGCCCTCAAACGTTGAGTTATGCTGGACAAAGCCTTAAAACTTATTCGAAAACCTGGCCTCCACAAGGGAGGCCACTACATCTCACAGCCCCCGATGAAGCGTAATGTAGTAACCCCCCTTGTGGGAGTCAGGCCATCATCCGGTTTTCGGATAAGCCTTAGTCTCCCCCACTACCGGCCGGTACATACCCCGAAATATATACAAAACCTATTTACTGCAAGGATATCTTATACCTTTGTCATTTGTCAAGTATGATAATGCCCTGGCCCTCCACTCTCATGCCAAAAATGCAGGATTCTTGCAGGTTTTGTCGCCATGTGCTAGCATGTTTCATCATGAGTACACGGATATACTACGATAGCGATGCAGACCTATCCATTGTCCGGTCGAGGAAACTTGCCTTTATTGGCTATGGCAACCAGGGAGCGGCGCAAGCGCAAAATTTGCGCGACAGCGGGGTTCGGGAGATCATTATCGGCAACCGTGAGGATGCTTATAAAGAGGCAGCGCTAGCTGATGGCTTTCAAGTTGTCCCCATTCCTGAAGCGGCAACCTGGGGAGACGTCGTCTTCCTGCTCATTCCTGACGAAGAGCAACCACAGGTATTTGGCGAGCAAATTGCGCCCTACCTCAAGCCGGGTTCGGCGCTTGTTGTGGCCTCTGGCTACAACATCGCCTTCAAACTGCTTGATGTCCCCGCATTCGTGTCTATCATTATGGTCGCCCCGCGCATGATTGGCGCTGGCGTGCGCGATCGCTTCCTGAGAGGGTTGCCTTATCCCTGTTTCGTCTCGGTCGAACGCGATATAAGCGGCGATGCTCTTCCCCTGGCGTTGTCGATTGCACGTGGCATTGGTGCGACGAGGGGCGGTGCGATCCAGTCATCAGCGCTTGAAGAAGCGGCGCTTGACCTCTTCTCTGAGCAGGCGATCTGGCCGCAAATCCTCATGGTGCTGCAAACAGCTTATGAGGTGCTGCACCAGGCCGGCTTCAGTGACGAGGCTATCCTATACGAGATGTACCTGTCCAAAGAACCTGCGGAAGTCTTTGAGCGCATTGCTGAACAGGGCTTATTTGGGCAGCTCACGCTCCATTCTCACACAAGCCAGTACGGGCAGTTGCGCGCCCTGGCGGCAGGAAATCGAGCATTGCTCCGCGAGCAGTTCAGGCATATCTTAGAGGACGATATTCTTTCTGGCGAGTTCGCCCGCGAATGGTCAGACGTCCAGGCTAAGGGCCTGGAACGCCTGGAACAGATGCGAGCCGCGGTTTTGGCAAGCCCCATAGCTCGCGCGGAGTCGGAAGTGTTGGGCAAGGGAGAGCTTAACTCTCAAGGTGAGCCGTAAGCTGGATCTGGACATTGTTGCGCAGCGCATTTGAAACCGGGCAGCCCTGCTCGGCCTGCCGGGTAGCTTTTTCAAAGCCTGCTGCGTCTAGCCCGGGCACCCTGCCCCGAACGTCGAGGCGCATGGTCGTTATCTTGAACCCGCTCTCGACTTGCTCAAATGTACAGGTTGCGTCAACCACTAATCTTTCGGCAGGAGTGCCGCCTGTAGCCAGCGTATGCGAGAGAGCCATGGCATAGCAGCCCGCATGAGCAGCAGCTATCAACTCCTCCGGGCTGGTTTTGCCATCCGAGCGTTCCGTGCGCGAAGCCCATGTGATAGGCACCGGGCCAAAGGCGCCGCTCTTCACGCTCGCCACGCCGCTTCCATGAATGAGGTCTCCTTGCCATGTTACCTCAGCGCTTCGTTCTGCTTTTACCATCGCTGTTCCTCCTTTAAGTAAGAAATAAAATTGTAAGAAGTTGTTATAACTATGTTACCAGAAAGCACATATAAGATCATATCCGGGTAACCTTCGCAAGTCAACGTCCACCATTCGTCTATCTCACCCCCACCAGAACGAGACCGCGATAATACCATACAAGCCCATGAGAACCAGCCCTTCGAGCCATGTCGATTCGCCGTCATATGTGATCAGGGCGCTTACGAGAGCCGTAAGTCCTAAAGCCGCTACCAGAAGCGGGTCCAGCACAAGCGTCAGGTGTGTGCCTCCTATCAGGAGGCTGAGCAACACAAGCACAGGGATCAAGCCTAAAGCGACCTGCAGCGAGCTGTTCAGGATGACGCTGATCGCGTAATCCGACAGATTGCGCGCGGCGAACTGGACGCCCACGACGTTTTCCACAGCATTGCCGGCGAGCGCCACTATAACCAGGCCGGTAAAAGCCTGGGAGATATGCAGGAAGGTGATCGCCGGTGTCAGGGCGGCCACAAACCAGTCCGAGACGAAAGCTGAGCCTATTCCCGCGCCGATTAATATCGCTGTGGCCAGCCAGAGCGGCCAGGAATGAGGCGCCGGTACAGACTCTTCCAGCTCCTCAGAAACGCTTTGAGGAGCTCCCCGCATGGACATAGGAATGCTGGCGATAAAGACTGCCAGGAGGATGAGCGCGCAAGCGATGCTGAGGCCTTCTTCATGCCCGGCGGCAGGAGTATGCAGCCGGGAAACGAGCGTAGGTACTGCCAGCGCAGCCACGGCCAGCAGGGTAAGCACGGCTATCATACGTGGCGATTCGGAGGCAAAGCGCTGGGTGCCATTACGCAGGCCGCCGACAAAGAATGCCAGGCCAAGCACGAACAGGCTATTGCCCAGGATAGAACCAATGAGCGCCGCCTGAACAACTTCGACAAGCCCTGCTCGCAGCGCAAAAATGCCCACAAATAATTCCGGTAAATTGCCGAGCGCCGATTGCAGGACACCCGTCGCTCCTGCTCCAAGACGCGCCCCAAGCTGGTTTGTGGCTTCACCCACCAGTTCGGCAAGCAGCGCGAGGGCGGCCCCTGAGACGACAAAGATGAGAACCGCATTAGCCTGCGCGGCTGTGAGAATAGCCGACAGCAGGCTCAAGGCAAGCGTTCCGGCAATGATGAGCCATTCTTTCCGGCTCAGTAGCGTGCCTACCTTTCTCAAGGCAATACGTGACACCTATGCTACTCCTGTTTTGTAAGGGCTATACATGTGTAACCAATGACGCTTGATACCCGTTACATTAACATACCACATAGTTTTGCTCATGCACTCGATCTGTGACAGAGAGGAAGGATCTAGGAAGGAAGAGAGCATGCCAGGAGAAGTTATACCACCGGCCGCACAGCGCCCTCGCAGCAATACAATTCTTATTGTAGAAGACGATGCGGATATCGGGAACTTTCTTCAGCAATTAATCGAGGAGGAGACTCCCTATCAAACTGTCGTTCTATCGGATGGCTGGCAAGCGCTGGACAAGGCGCCACAGATTCATCCCTGTCTCCTGCTCCTGGACTACAGGCTGCCGGGCCTGAACGGGGTCGAGCTGTATGACCGGCTGCAACAGAAAGAGGAGATAGCCGATGTACCGGCCATTATGATGAGCGCGACATTACCTACGAGCGAACTCCAGCGCCGGGGGATTTATCCACTGCGCAAACCAATGGATATTGGCGGCGTCATCCGCCTGATTACTCACGCGCTGGCAACCTCCGAAGAGCGGCATCTCTACGAATATGAGCGCAGGCACTATCAAGCCGGCTAGCCGGTGCAGGCAGTAAGTAGCTACGCTACGTGCCTCTTTCTTGTGAATCTGGTACAATACACACAGAGAGAAGGATATTTCTTACATTTCTTACAAAGAAGGAAGGTAGGTAGATATTAAGCATGGCAAACAAAGAACAGAGAAAAGAGCAAAAAGCCCCTCCCAAGTCCAACAAGCAAAAGAAAGAGATGCGCAAAGAGAAGAAGGCAGCCAAAGCGAATGCCAGCCTCTCTTTGAAGAAAGAGTGATGTAGGAAACCAGGGCAGGGGGTGCCACGGCGTGGCACCCCCTGCCCTGGTTATGGTGTTGATTGCCTGAGAATCGTATTCGCCAACAGATTCTGGGCTAAAAGTAAGCTTCGCCCGTATCCGTGTTAAACAGGTGAATATGGTTGGTATCGATCTGCAGCCTGGTTATGCCACCAGGATGCGCATCAGAACGCGGATTCAAGCGCGCCACAATAGGTTTGCCTGCCGCCGTCATGTGTACCAGAATCTCACTACCCAGGTGCTCTACAACATCTACCGGGGCCTCAATGATTGAGTTATTGCGGGAATCTGGCGGGACGAGGTTGACATCCTCGAGGTGCTCTGGACGAATGCCAAAGGTAAGATTGGTCCCGGCTAGCTCCCTGGTTTGCTGGGCATACAGGGGTGGCACCTCGACCTGCCCTACGCCTTCGAGCACAATCTTTGTTGTGCTACCTTCGCCTACTACCCTGGCATTATTGAAGAAATTCATGGCAGGCGAGCCAATAAAGCCTGCTACAAACAGATTTGCCGGGTGATCGTAGAGTTCCTGCGGCGCTCCCACTTGTTGAATAATACCGGCATTCAGCACGGCTATGCGATTGCCCATCGTCATGGCTTCAACCTGGTCGTGCGTCACATAAATGACCGTTGTCTGGATACGCTGGTGCAACTGGATGATGTTGGCGCGTGTCTCTACACGCAACTTGGCGTCCAGGTTCGAGAGCGGCTCATCCATCAAGAAGACCTTCGGCTCGCGCACAATAGCCCGGCCCAGCGCAACACGCTGGCGCTGCCCACCGGACAGCTCTTTGGGCTTGCGTTTCAGCAAGCCTTGCAGGTTCAAAAGCTGGGCAGCTTCCTCCACGCGCTTCTTGATCTGATCCCTTGGGAAGTGACGCAGCTTGAGGCTGAAGGCCATATTATCGAAGACGGTCATATGGGGATAAAGCGCGTAGTTCTGGAAAACCATGGCGATATCGCGATCTTTGGGGGGAACATTGTTGACGACCCTCTCGCCGATGAGGATTTCCCCTTCGCTGATATCCTCCAGGCCTGCTACCATGCGCAGGCAAGTGCTTTTCCCGCATCCTGAGGGGCCAACCAGGACAAGGAACTCCTTGTCATGGATATCCAGGTTGATATCATGCACAACCTCGACACTGCCAAAACGCTTGTAGACGTGCTCAAATTGCACTCCTGCCATAATTGTAACTCCTTCTGGCTCTTGCAACGGGTATCCCGTTGCTCTTCAATCAACACAAGAGCTTCGCTTAATGTGCATGCTGCAACCGGTAACACATTACCCGGTTGGGAGTCAGCATGACCTCTTCACGTTCTGCTGCCAGCCTGATTCCTCCTCATGAATGAGAAAAGAGGGCCGGGAACAAACGTTAAAAAAATTATAGCATAAAAAAATGGTATATTGACAAGAACGAACCTGAGCATTGGACTTGACATCGTTGCTACAATGCAAGTAAAATGCCAGCAATATCCTAGAGACGAAGGAAATGGGGTTCGCATGCAACCGATGTCACCAGATCATGACAATGCATACAAACGCCAGAAGACCCCGCAGGGATGGACGGGGAAGGCTGATGCGACACCGGGTGCATATGATGTGGATGAGCAAGAGAGCCAGTGGGCCGTACTCCGGCATGAGGTGGAGGTAGAAGATATGACGAGGCAGGATGAGCGAGTCCGGCCGGATTGGGAGCAGCGAGACACAGAGGATGATACTCCCCCTTCTCGATCACCCTCCAATGAGCCAGACCCTAGCCAGTTGCGCCATGTCGATATCGTAGTAGCAGGCGTTGGGGGCGGCGGCATGAACGCATTGAACCGCATGATGAGCGCCCAGGTACGTGGCGTGCGCTTCATCGCTATGAATACAGATTCCCAGGTGCTGGCTCTCTCCAGAGCAGAGCACTGCATTTGCCTGGGGCAGCATTACACCAAAGGACTGGGAGCTGGCGGCAATACGGCTCTCGGCATGCGAGCGGCAAGCGAGAGCGCGGACGAAATACGCGCCGCCCTAAGCGGGGCAGATCTTGTGTTCATCGCAGCCGGCCTGGGCGGAGGAACCGGCACGGGCGCCGCTCCCGTTGTTGCATCCATCGCCAGGAAATTGGGCGCCCTGACGATTGGCATTGTTACCCTGCCTTTCACGTTTGAAGGCGTGCAGCGCAAGCGTATCGCCCAGGCAGGTTTAGAGCAACTTAAGGCAGAGATCGATGCCCTGATCGCCGTCCCCAACGATCGCTTGCTGGCAAGCACGGGACGCGAACGCAGCCTGGCCGACGCTTTTAAACTCGCCGACGACGTGCTGCGCCAGGGTGTCCAGGGTATTGCTGAGGTTATCAACGTGCCGGGCATGGTCAATGTTGATTTCGCCGATGTACGCAGTGTTCTATCTGGCGCCGGTACTGCTTTAATGAGCATCGGGCAAGGGCAGGGACATGACCGCGCTCGACAGGCAGCAGAGCAGGCCATCGCTGGAGGCTTCCTCAACGTGACGATTCGCGGTGCTAACCGTGTCCTCTTCAACATTAGCGGCGGAGAAGATATGACGCTCTTTGAGGTCAACGAGGTGGCCGAGCGCATCAGGCAGGCCATAGATGCAGCAGCCGATATCACCTTCGGCGCAGTGATTGATCCCAGGCTGAAAGATAGCATCCGTGTGACTCTGATTGCCGCCGGTATGCAGGAATCGAGTACTTTACGACTGCCTACCGTGCGTATGGAACGCCCGCTCCCGGTATCGAGCGTTCCGCCCGCTGCGCAGTCCGCAAACACTCAAAAAGGAAGCAATGCTGCCCGGCCTGCTCCATTCCCGGCGGCTCCGGCGCAAGCTGGGCGCCAGCAGCGCAGCCTGGACGATCTGCGTGGCCTGCGCCATATGGGGCGCCGTCACGAAATGCACAGGGGAAGCCAGGCAAGGGAAGAGGATGGGGAAGAGGTAGATGTACCGCCCTTTTTGAAGAAATCTCCATAAAAAAGGGCACCCCACCAGAGGGGTGCCCCGGCTATCGACAACTTGCCTCATTCTCTCTCAGGAGCAGCACGGCCCCGTTCGCCGCCCTTCCTGCCAATCTTGGAATAAAATGCTGAGCCTTGCTGCCGCTTTGTGGATTCGCCGCCCTTTTTGCCGATTTCGGCATAGAATTGTGGCCCCCGTTTCTCCTTCACGGTTTCGCCGCCCTTCTTGCCGATTTTCGAGTAGAATTCAGAGCCATACTTTTCTCGTACCGCCTGGCCGCCGTGCTTTGCCTTCGGCGACCCTGCCTCTGGTCCTCGCTTGTTGTTTGCCATAGAAGGTCCCACCTCTCTAATTACTCGTACTCCACGTACCTACCCACGAACAACGCGCTGAGACATTCCGATACGCCCGGCCTAACATACCTGTTTTCAGAACATCTCGCAGCTTTCCTACTGCAACTGATGCTCCCGCGCACGCGCCACACGGTTGGCAATCATCGCCGCCGTGATCCCTGCGCCAACTCCGTTATCGATATTGACCACAGCTAATCCTGGCGCGCACGTTTGCAACATCGAAAGCAGTGCGGCAATCCCTTTGCCGCCTAACCCATAGCCAATCGATGTCGGTAACCCGATTACAGGAACAGGAACCAGCCCTGCTACTACCGATGGCAGCGCTCCATCCATTCCAGCAGCTACAATCATCGCATCTATTTCCGCAGAGAGCAGGCCGCGCAGTGGCTCTACCAGGCGATACAAGCCCGCTACTCCCACATCATACACACGAAAGACGTGGCAACCCATTTCTTCCGCAATGAGTGCCGCTTCCTCAGCTACCGGAATATCGGATGTGCCGGCGCTGATCACTCCTACACGCCCGCCCGTCTCCCGCCGTAGATAGTCCGGCCTGTAGATAACCACCATGCGAGCCGCTTCGTGCAAGGAGACCGTGCATCCGGCAAACGCCTCCTGCAGTGGCGCGATTGCCTCTGGACGCACTCGACTGATAATCGCTCTTCCCGTACCTCTCAGCAACTCCTGCGCCATTGCAATAAGTTGCGCGACTTCTTTTGTCTCGCCAAAGATTACCTCAGGTACCCCCTTACGCTCTTCGCGCCTGGGATCGGGGCGAACCTCGATGAACAATGGACGCTTACTACCCTCTGAGCCACATGCTTCTTGCTGCCCGCCGGCCGGCTGGATATCAGGCTGCTGGCTTTGATCCCAACCAGATCGAGCCAGCAGGTTCAGGATTTCCAGTTGCTCATCCATTCCATGATCCACAGAAAGACATCCCTCAACTTGAGTATTACACAAACATTGTTCATCTGGGAGTTTTCCAACCAGTCATAGTTTAGCATAGCCGGTTGAGATGAGCAAGTGTGCGATACTGGCAGCCTATGCTATAATTTATCCTGATATGTTATTTATTCGTTATGCTTATAGTTAGTGCTGAGTTTTATCAATTGAAAAAGGAAAATGAATAAACGTCGACAAACCTTATTGATCTTTTGTTCTTTAAGTCTGCTGTTCCTTTTCGCGGCGTGCGCACCGCTTGCGCCGGTCTCCCCGGCTCCCAAACAGAAAACGGTGACGATTAGCAAAACATTCCAGGCTCAGGCCTCACCTGTACCGACTTTCCCACCCTATGTCTGCGCCGCCTGGTCATCAAACAATGCGCCCGGCCCCAACTCGACAATCAGCATCTATGCAAAAATCACGAAACACATCGCCGGCGTGAGCGGGGCCGTCGCTACGGCAACTGTCCATTTCCAGTATCAAGATGTTACGCTTGACCAGCAGCCGGTGAGCGATAGTGGGGGATTCGTCACATTCACCCTGCCGCTCGAGGGACGCCAGCCGGTGGGAGTTCCGGCAACCGTGGATGTCACCTTTAGCAACATTCCAGGGCACCCTGGGCCATTGCAGTGTACCCCGGCATTCTTCACTCCACAGTAAGCCTTTGACAGTTCGGACAGAAATGTGTGCTGCGCTGGGCAACTACTATACGTTCGATGATTGTGCCACAGCGCACGCATGGCTCTCCATCTCGCTGGTACACCTGCACATGGTCGTAGTTGTCGCCAGCCTCGCCCCACAGATCGCGATAATCGTTAAAGGATGTCCCACCATGCTCGATGCCCAGCGTAAGCGCTGAGATAATGCCTTGATGCAATGCCTTGATCTCATCTGCTGAGAGCGTATCAGCCCGCCTGAGAGGATGGATCGAGGCGTAGAACAGCGCCTCATCCGCATAGATATTGCCCAGGCCGGCAACCACCTGCTGGTCAAGCAACACCTGCTTGATGGCTCCTTTACGCCCAGACAAAGCATTGTGAAGGCCTTCGACCGTAAATGCTTCGCCCAGCGGCTCCAGCCCCAGGCCAGCAAATACCTCCCCTTCGCGTTCGCGTGGCCAGAGTTCAATACGCCCAAACTTGCGTGGGTCGGTATAGAGCAATCGCCTGCCATCCGTCAAGTTGAAGCACACACGGCAATAGAACGTACCGGATAGCTTGATGGGGTGGCCATCCGGCATGCAACCGGCTTCCGGCGCCAGCGGCCTGAATGCTGGCCCTTTTGTATCCCAGGCAAGAGGGTCCCTATCCCGCAAGCTCGTATCTATCTCCCATCCAGGCGGCAAAAGCAACAAATTCCCCGTCATACGCCGGTGAATGGAAAGAAACCATCCTGACCCCTCATCGGACTTGTCCTCAACGGAAGGCGAAAGATCGATCAACAGAAACTTGCCGCGCCGCCGCACGCCTGTAATACGCATCCCGGCAACCTGGTGAAGAAAATCGGAGGGAGCAGGGTATCCAATGGTACGATCCCAGAAAACCAGGGCATCACGAATTGTGGCACCTACGAGGTTTGCACGCAATTGGCGGGCAGTATATTCTACTTCTGGCAATTCAGGCATAAGGCTTCTATGATCGGCAGCTCGCACAGCGGCCAAAAAATTCGAGGCGATGGCCCTCGATTGCGAAATCCGCCAGGCGCTCCACCCTGGCAATCTGCTCCGCGCTCAGGCAGGTCTCTACCTCGCTCACCTTGCCGCACACCGAACACGTAATGTGGTGATGATGGCGACCCGCATCATGGCAGAAACGAAAGCGGTGCGTCCCATCAGCGTACTCAACACGATCAAGTAGGCCTAGCTCTTGCAGTATCTCCACCGCTCTAAAAACCGTAGCCCGCCCAATATCGGGGTTGCGGGCCAGCACCATGTCCCACAACTGCTCAATTGTAAATTCCGAGCCAGGCGTCTCTACCAGCAACCTCGCGAGGGTACGACGTGGGCCGGTAATGCGCAGCCCTTTGCGTCGAAAAGCATTCAGGATAATATCAGCAGTGATGGTCATGGCACTCCATATGTTCAAGGGAAATTATTGATACAAGATATCATTACATTTCCATTGTATCATGCAGCGAGCGAGGCGTCAAACGCTCACCTCCCATGTTCTGTAGCCAGCATCTGTATCCTCGACGAGCACAGATGCTGGCTGGCGCAGTATCCTCGCCGCCGTCCACACATCGCTCGCCGAACCGGAAATATTGCCTACGAAGGCAAATAGCGCATACGAAGCAAGCCCTGGTGCCACAAGCGTGAAGATCATCCCGGCCAGCGTTATGAAAACAAGCGGGGCCAAGCCCACAACGAGATACTGGTTACGGCGGAACAATTGATTTCTGGCCCCACAATAGAGAGCGAGCGGCAACTTCGTACCAAAATAAGGCTTACCGCCCCAGAAGGCAAAGGCCAGGCCATGCACAAGCTCATGCAATGGGAGCATAATAATATAGGCGCCAGCATTGATAAGCAGCCAGAATAAGACCTCCAGGAAGCCGAGCTGGCCGATTAGCCTGTGCGTTTGCACAAAGTATGCAGCGATATCCAGTATGCCAAAGAATACGCCGCCTGCCAGCAGCAGGAGCAGGCTCAGCCTAGCCAGCGGCTGCAATTGTTCTAGTTCCAGCACGGCCAGCTCATCACGTTTGCGTAACTGGCCCGCTTCTATCGCCGCCTGCTGCTTCTCTCGCAGAGCCGGCTGGAAGCGATCGATCAAGGTGAGTGGCATATGTTCCTACCCTTTCCCCCACTTTCTGATATACTATATCACCAATGGATAAAATGTACGGGCCGATTTATCGTGCCCATCGGTGATTGATCGGCCCACCCTCGTCAATCACTCACAGGACGGAGGCCCCGAAAAGGCGAAAGGCAGGGCAGGAAACCATTGAAGTACGTGCATACCTGGAAATTCCTGATAGGGATTCTGGCCGTGTTCTGGATCATCTTCGCCATCATCCTGATCGTCGCCGGCCTGCCTTTTTATATTGTGAGCATCGCGCTCTCTACCATCGCCATGCTCTCGTTGCTGGTTGTTGTGCTGGCCTGGGCGTATACGCATGGGTACTGAAACGGAAGAATAAATTTTCATGCTTGATATCTGCACATTAGGGACGTGTGGCATGATGCCCATGCCTGGGCGCTGGCTATCATGCGTCTTGCTGCGTTATGGCTCAACCCTCACCCTCTTCGACTGTGGCGAGGGGACTCAGGTTCCCTGGAAACAGTTGGGGTGGGGCTTTCGCCAGCTCGGCGCCATTTGCTTCACGCATATGCATGCCGATCACGTTGCCGGGCTGCCAGGCGTGCTTTTTATGGTAGCACACGCTGGCCGCACCGAGCCGCTGGATATCTATGGCCCACCTGGAACGGCCTATGTCGTCGAGGGACTACGGCGCATCGCTGCCGATATGCCATTTCCGGTAATCATCCACGAACTGCAAAGTGGCGAGCAGTTTGACCTACCAGGAGGATTACATGCCTCCTGCGCCGCTGCTGTTCACGGCGTGCCTTGCCTGGCCTATCGAGTTGAACTCGCACGCCAGCCTGCTTTCCAGGTCGAGCGGGCGCTGGCCCTGGGCTTGCCTGTCCAAATCTGGTCACGCCTGCAGCATGGAGAAACGCTGGAATATAACGGGCAGACGATCAGGCCTGAGCAGGTGCTTGGCCCTCCACGGCGCGGCATCTCCTTCGCGTTCATTACCGATACCCGCCCGGCGCCCTCTCTGAGCGAATTCGCCCGCGACGTTGATCTGCTCATCTGTGAGAGCATGTATGATGATCCGGCAGATCTACCTCTGGCTCAGGCTCATATGCACATGCTGGCCGAAGAAGCCGCTGCTCTGGCCAGGGCAGCCGGTGCGCATGAACTGCTCCTGACCCACTTCAGCCCCAAGATCACCGATACCTCGGTGGCCGAGAGGGTTGCTCGCTACATTTTCCCCCACACACGAGCAGCTCGCGATGGCATGATTGTAACGCTGGCGTATGAACAATGACGCTAATTGTCCTACCCACTTGATGAGCAACAAAAAATAAGGTATTCTGCAATTGGATGAGATACGTGATAAGAGATGCCTGAGAGTGGGTGAGACATGGTGGATCGCGTGGGGCAGCAATTCGGTAATTACCGCCTGCAGAGACTACTGGGGCAGGGCGGCTTTGCCGAGGTCTATCTCGGCGAGCATATCTACCTTCAGACACAGGCAGCCATCAAGATACTACGCATCCTCCTGCTGCGTAGCGAACTCAGGGATTTTTTGCGAGAGGCGCGCGTTCTTGCTCATTTAGAGCACCCACACATCATCCGGGTTCTAGATTTTGGCCTGCAAGAAAGTATCCCTTTCCTGGTTATGCAATATGCTCCTCATGGTTCCTTGCGGCAGCGCCATCCTCCGGGCACGCGCCTGTCCCTCGAGCAGGTTGTGGCCTATGTCAAGGATATTACCTCAGCTCTTCAATATGCTCATGAGCAGCGCGTGGTACATCGCGATATCAAGCCGGAGAATATGCTGCTTGGGCGGCAGGACGAACTCCTCGTCAGCGATTTTGGCGTCTCAGTGGCCCTCATGAGAGCACAGAACGCGGGCCAGCAGGAAGCAGGAGGCACCATTCCATATATGGCCCCGGAGCAGATTCAAGGCAATGCATCTCCAGCCAGCGATCAGTATGCCCTGGGGGTGGTTGTCTATGAATGGCTCTGTGGCGCCCGCCCCTTCACAGGTTCTGCCGAACAGATCATCCAGCAACATACCAACGCACCACCACCTCCTTTACGTGATAAGCTGCCGGCAATTCCTCCAGCAGTTGAGCAAGTAGTGCTCAAAGCGCTGGCCAAAGAACCGGGCGAGCGCTTCGCAAGCATACAGGACTTTGCAGTGGCCATAGAACAGGCTTGTGAAGAAGAGAAGAATAGCACGCTGGTTGTACCTGTACCTGTTGCGCCCTCTCTCGCGCAGGATTCTACAAAAGAACACGCAGAGGTGACCGCTGCCACTTCCCGGCCCGAATTTTGGAACGTACCCTACCGCCGCAATCCTTTTTTTACCGGGCGGGAAGATATCCTGCACAATCTCCATCTATTGCTACAACAGAATAGCGGAGAGATGCAGGCGCTCAGCGGCCTGGGAGGGATTGGCAAGACACAAACGGCCATTGAATATGCCTATCGCTACCGATCAGAATACCAGGCCGTTCTCTGGGCTGCTGCCGGCACTGAGGAAACGCTGTTTGCTGCATTTGCAAGCATTGCGAAGCTCCTGGACGTGGAACAGCCCGATCAGCAGAGCAGCATCGAGGCCGTGAAGGGCTGGCTGGCGACACATAGCGACTGGCTGCTCATCCTCGATAATGTCGAAGCCCTCACCATGCTCGATCGCTTTATTCCTCCTGCCAGCAAGGGACACGTCCTGTTGACGACGCGCTCCCAGTTCACCGGAACCCTCGCCCATCCTATCGAGCTAGAGAAGATGCAACCGGACGAGGGAGCGCTCTTTCTCCTTCGCCGGGCAAAGCTTATTGAATCCTCGCTGGAAGAAGCCTCTGCCGCCGATGCTATCGAGGCCAGAGATATCGCCCAGATCATGGACGGTCTGCCCCTGGCACTCGATCAGGCCGGGGCCTATATCGAGGAGACAGGTTGCAGCCTGTTCGAATATATACGCCTCTATCGCGAACAGCACAGTACGTTGCTCGACTGGCGCGGCGAAGCATCCTCCGAGCATCCAGAGCCTGTTACCACAACCTGGCTGCTCTCATTTGCAAAGGTTGAGCAGGCCAATCCGGCTGCTGCCGATCTGCTGAGGCTTTGTGCTTTTCTCGATGCCAATGGGATTCCCGAAGAGATCATCACCGCTGGCGCTGCCGATCTCGGCGAACTACTCCAGCCGGTGGCCGCCGATCCCCACAAGCTAGATGCGGCTATAGCAACCCTGCGTCGCTTCTCGCTCGTGTACCGCAACCCCGATAGCAGGATGCTTACTATACACCGGCTGGTGCAGGTAATCGTGCGGGACAGGATGACAGAGGAGATGCAACGCACGTGGGCAGAGCGAGCAGTGCGCGCTGTCAACCGGCTGCTCCCTGGTGCAGAAGAGGTCGCAGCATGGCCTTTGTACCAGCGCTGCCTGTCTAATGTGCAAGCCTGTGTCCTGCTCATAGAACAATGGCATATGATATTTCCTGAAGCGGTGCGGCTGCTCTCGCAGGCCGGTTTGTACCTGCTGGAACAGGCGCAATATGCTCCGGCCCGGCAGCTTTTCAAGAAGGCGCTAGCCATCCGCGAACAACTGCTGGGGCCGGAGCACCTCGACGTGGCAGATAGCCTCAACGACCTGGCAAGCTCTTACCTGTACCAGGGCATGTACGCGGAAGCGGAGCCGCTCTTTCAGCGCGCGCTAGCAATCTTCACGCACATCCTCGGAACGCTGCATCCCGATGTGGCCGTCGCCCTGAATAATCTGGCCTTGCTCTATCATCAACAGGGAAAGTACGCGGAAGCGGAACCGCTCTTCCAGCAGGCGCTGGCAACCTGGAAGCAATCCAGCGGATTGGATCATGCTGATGCAGCACGCACGCTGAGCAATCTGGCTTTGCTTTATCACTACCAGCAAAGGTTTGCAGAGGCTGAGCCGCTCTACCTGCAAGCCATAGCCATCTGGGAAAGGATACGCGGGCCGGAGCATCCTCATGTGGCAGCTACGCTGAATAACCTGGCAATGGTCTACCAGAGCCTCGGCAAATACGAGCAGGCCGAGCCGCTCTTCCAGCGTGCGCTGGCCATTCGCGAGAAAACATTGGGACTGGAGCACCCGGCCATTGCCCAGAGCCTTAGCTACCTGGCCAGGCTCCATCAAAGCCAGTGGAGATATATCGAAGCTGAAGCGCTCTTTAAGCACGCCTTGCATATTCGCAGGCAAACGCTCGGCCCGGATCATCCAGGTGTTGCCAATGGCCTCAATAACCTGGCGCGACTCTACACCGCCACAGGCAAATACGCGGAAGCCGAGCCGCTTTATGAGCAGGCTCTTGACATTTATAAACGTACAGTGGGCCTGCAGCATCCGCAGGTAGCAACGATCTTGAGAAACTATGCTCTCTTGCTCTCAGCAACAGGGAGAAAAGCTGAGGCTGCCAGACTCGCCATGCAAGCCAAAGCCATGCGCATGAAACATGTGCCCCACCAATCTTCATTTGAGCGGTGATATTTAGAGTGTCAATTATGAAATTTGACAGTCCAGATCGGCAAGACCGGCGTGTGGCATGTCATGTTTCGCTTCGCTCAGGATGACATGTGTTACCGATTCTGGTTGTTAGAAATCATCATCGGAGAGCATCAAGGCGAGAGACTGCCATCAATGCCAAGGTCACATATGCCAATACAGCACGTTAATGCTAGTGGCTGGCTGCGACTGGCCGCCTCAGGCGGAGATTGTATGAGGAGTGGAAGTAGTAGGAGCATGGTGATGCTCAACAGAGGAAGCAAGAGCATGAAAAAATGCCAGCGCCTAAATATACGTGTCATGAGTATGTGCCTCCAAGAGAGTGTATGGGGGGACTGCAAAACTAGCTCCCTCCTGGACATTAAAACCCTACCTGATCTTAATCGGCACATTGATGAATATCTATATATCAATTCATATCAAATCCTTTAGAATAGTAGTTATTCGGGGACACCCCAGACCCCGCCAGGGGCTGCCGCCCCTGGACCCCGCTCAGAAAACTTGCACATCGCGTTAGCTTGCCTCTGGCAGGTCTTCAGGTATTTTGCCCAGCTCGCCGGCCTCTGCTCTTGCCTGCTCTTCTGCTGCTTTCTCATCAGCACTGGATTCTACCAGGTGCAAACGTGGCTTCTTCAGGTAAAAATCGAAGAAGCTGAGGATCTTCTTTGTATAGGCGACGCGATCGATAAAGTAGGCTCCGCAATGATCGGCCTCGGGAAGGAACCACAGCTCCTTTGGTTCGCCGGCTGCGCGGTAGAGCAGCGTGGCATCACGAGGGTCTACAAGGGAATCTTTTCCGCCATGGATAATCAAGACGGGGCGAGGAGAGAGTAACCCAATTTCACGGAGTGGCTCAACTTGCTTAAAGTGGTAACCGGCGCGCCACCACATCAGTTGATCTGCCGTCCACACAAAGGGGGCAGAAGGCCGGACATAGGCCCGGCGCACATTGTAATCGACGACGCTCCAGTGGGTCGCAAAGGCGCTATCGGCTACTACAGCCTCGATATCCTCGCAATGAGCGCTACACATAATGGCAATGGAAGCCCCCATGGAATAGGCCACCACGCCTAGCCGTGTATGAGGAGCGCGCTTTTTGGCATACGCTACCGCGCCCAGGAAATCGTTGACCTCGCGATACCCTAGCGTCACCGGCGCGCCGCTTGCAGCCCCGTGTCCATAAAAGTCGAACATCAAGACATTATGCCCGGCTTTCCATAAATGTGCTCCCATACCCAGCAAATCCGACTTGCGTGTACGGTAGCCGGGACAGAGCATAATGGTCGTTGTGGTTTCAAGATGAGGCACAAACCAGCCACTCACCAGGTAATCGCCTTTGGCAGGGGGAAAGGTCACATTCTCAGCAGGCAGATCCAATTCATAAGGGCTAAACGTATACTCATCAAGGTAGCTGGCTTTCTTTGGGCGTATTAACGTTTCCACGATGTACAATCCACCTGCCAGCATAATACCTGCTATGCCAAGACCACCACCCAGGCCACTGAGGAAAAGCTGTTTTGCAGAAAGATGAAATCGCTTAAGATTCCGACTCATAAATGCCCGCCAGACTTTCTAATAATGCCCTATAATGCCCTCAAAGAAACAGTCGTGTTTCTCTCATCAATATATAACACCGCCAGCCGCCAATTTATGCCCTCTACTTACTAGACGTTTGCCAGGGTCAGTTAGACGAGTGACAGCTGTTACAATTCATCCACTTCTGTCATGCTGAGCCCATTCCCCTTCGCTGCGCTCAGGGCTTCGGCTCACTCGCTCAGGATGACAAACGATGCCTTAGATAAGAATCATATATTGGATTTCTCTCAAAAACTGGCCTATACTACGAAGTGGGTAAGAGCAGCTTGCTCCAAAAGTCACCAAACTATGTCATCGTAACGTATTTAGGATAGGCAAGACGTTGAAGCTGTTGTGCTTTCCGTAGCACTTTCCATACAAGGGAGGAAGGGTCTATGCAGGCAAAGACTCCTACGACCGGAGAAGGCAAAGTAGATGCCCGGCAGGCTGCACCTGCCCCTGCTCAGCCAGATCAGCAAAAAACCGCCCAGGCGGTGGATACGACTTACACCATTATCGGATGGATCCTGCAGGGTGGCGTCATGCTCAGCGCAGCCGTCATTCTTGCTGGTGTAATCATGTTGTCCTTACAGCCGAATAAGTTTGCTCCACAAAGGCTCGAGATATTTCCCCAGACTTTCGGCCAGGTATGGACGGGGTTGCTGGGCCTGCATCCTCAGGCCGTCATTGCTCTTGGGCTGCTGCTGCTGATCGCTACGCCTGTTATGCGCGTGGCGGTATCCATCGTGGCATTTGCTGTTGAACATGACCGGCGCTACGTAGTGCTCACCTCTATTGTGCTGATCATTCTCCTGTTCAGCATCTTCTATGTGGGAGGCGTTGTATCGGTAGGGCAGCATACGTACTACCAGCATAGCGGTCAATACTCCTGGCTCTATCCGGTGATGATCTTCATAGGGGCCATTGCAGCCGGCTTGCTAGGCTCGCTTGTGGGTCTTGGAGGCGGCATACTGATCGTGCCGCTGCTGACACTGGTTTTCGGCTTCCCCATTTACTTTGCTATCGGCGCAAGTATTATCTCGGTGATTGCCACCTCCAGTGGCGCAGCCGCTGCCTACGTCAGGGACCATATCACGAACCTGCGCGCGGGCATGTTCCTGGAAATAGGAACGACCTTAGGAGCAATTACTGGCGCATTCGTGGCGGGCTTGCTGGCCCCCGGCTTACTCTCGATCATTTTTGGCATCATCCTGCTCTTCTCCGCAGCTCCCCTGATGTTCAAGCTGGGCGAAGAACTTCCGCAAGGAGTAAAGAACGATCGCTGGGCCAACTTGCTGCATCTCAATGGCAGCTATCCCGATCAGCGCCTGCACCAGGAGGTGTCTTACCAGGTGACACGCACGCCGCTTGGCCTGCTCATGATGTATGTTGCGGGTCTCATCTCCGGCTTGCTAGGTATCGGCAGTGGCACATTCAAGGTGCTGGCCCTTGACGTGGCGATGCGCTTGCCTATGAAGGTTTCTACCACGACCAGCAATTTCATGATCGGCGTCACAGCCGCTGCCAGCGCCGGCATCTACTTCTCGCGCGGGGATATCCCGCCTCTGGTGGCTGCTCCCGTTGCGCTGGGCATCCTGATCGGCGCTCTTACCGGGGCGCGGCTGCTTGCACATCTGAGCAACAGGGTCTTGCGGCTGATCTTCCTAGCAGTGATTATCGTGGCTGCTGTTGAGATGGTATTGCATGGGCTAGGCATTGCGGCTTGAGCCTGATTCCGCTTTCCTGGCCTCCTTTGTGGGGGCCACTACAATTTTGTGCAGTGGCATCTCCTAATAGCCCCCAAGATTATTGCACCAGCTCAAAATCAGCCCTCTTCCAGGCATCCATTCCTCCCACTACATTGAATACTTCACTGAAGCTGTGCCGCTGGAGAATGGAAGCCGCAATGGTGCTGCGCTGGCCGCTCGCGCATAAAACAGCCAGCGGATAGGAGGCATCGAGTTCCTGCATATGCTGTTCGAGGAAATAATACGGGATATGCATTGCCCCTTTAATATGTCCCTCATCCCACTCATCCTGGTCACGCACATCAAGCACATGCAACGAATGACGCAGCGCATGTAGCTCATCGACTGCCAACTGCCGCAATTGCTGCACCGGGAAATCCGCATCGCGCCATGCCTCCATACCGCCATCCAGGTAGCCCACTACCTGGTCAAAGCCCACCACAGCAAGCTGGGATACCGCATCGCGCAGATCACGCTCATTCTTGACCACGAGCAACAGGCGGCTATCAGCCGGGGCTACAAAACCGGCGCGCGTCGCGAAAGCAGAGCCGTGCAGGTAGACGGACAGCGCGCCCGGAATATGCCCCTCGCCAAATTGGCCCGGCGAGCGCGTATCGAGCACCAGCGCCCCGCTCTCCATTTCGCGCTTGAATGCGAGCGGCTCAAGAGCTAGCGGCGCTAAAGGGGCCGGGTGATGCCTGTAATCAGTGCGGTTGCGCTCAACAATGCTGGCCATATTCGGAGGACGCTGCGGCAGATTCTCATTCATATCGACAATGAACGCCTCGCGGGAACGGGCAGCAAGAACCGGGTTATGCTTGCGCTCAAAGCCGATGGTTGAGCTGGTTTTCGGGTTCATCCCTCGCCCGCAAAGTGATCCGGCCACGTGGGCAGGATACACCTCAACGCCATCTTCCAGCTTCAATAAACGATCAAAAATGCTCTCATACAACTCGGCGGCGCCTTCCTCGCCACGGACAGCCAGATCGGGACGAGCAACATCGCCGATAAAGAGCGAATCCCCGGTGAGCACCAGCCAGGGATCATCGCTGCGGCTGGTATCCGAGATGGCCAGCGCGATGTGTTCTGGGCGATGGCCAGGAGTATGGATAACGCGCAGCTTTGCCACGCCGAATTCGAGCACGTCTCCATCTTTCAGATCTTTATGCGGATATTCCGCACCTGCCAGCTCGTGGACATAGATGGTCGCGCCTGTGCGACGCGCAATCTCTCCATGACCGGAAATATGATCGGCGTGGTTATGTGTCTCGATTACTGCTGCCACGCGCATCCCTTTGGCAGCCGCCAGTTCCAGGATTTCATCCGCCATATCCAGGCGCGGATCAATTACAGCGCATACACCCGCATTGGTGCAGCCAACTATATAGCTGGCGCAGCCCAGGTCCTCTTTGACAAGTTGCCTGAAGTACATCATTGTCCTCCATTCTTTCTAAATGCACTTGTTGCTGGGCGATAGGGACGAATCATCCACAACGGCCGCCGCAAGCCATCCGCCCGGTTCAATTGTGGTCGCGTCATCGCCAACCACTGCCGGTACACTTCATAGGCCTTTTGTGTATCCACGTAGACATCCCCATAGCGGTCTCCAGGATGCACCACTTCGACCTTCACCTTCTGGTGCCAGCAGTGCATGCCACTTACCGGGTCGGGATGCACGGCAAAGGTCAAATTCTGGTGCACCCCGCCCTCGCGCCAGAAGATACGCGCCGAATCGGGATCATCGCTCTCGAACGGGCGTATACCCTCCAGTTGTCGCATGCGCCAGGCGCCCTCACTTTCTCTCCCCAACGATACCAGCGCCGATGACCAGCGATCATTTCCCTGGCCGGTATCCAGGCGCCAGCGGCCCAGGTGATGCGAGCAAGCGACGATACCGGGACGAATGCCATCTGTAATCCAGGCTCGATTCACATAGTAACCAATCTCAGTAGTAATGCGCAAGAGATCGCCTGTCTCCACTCCTATGCGCCTGGCATCCACAGGATGCACCCATACAGGATTGGCGTTCGAGATTTCATACAGCCACTTCGCATTACCAGAGCGCGTATGAATGAGCGTTGGCAGGCGGTATGTGGGAATGAGCAGGTACTCGCCCTTTTCATGATCGATATTCGATGGGTGAACATGGCTGCGAATATAACCAGGAATGGCGTATTCTGGCCATCCCCAGTCTTTCATGGTAGCTGAGTAAAACTCCAGTTTGCGCGACGCCGTAGGAAATCCTTCACATGCCTTGCCATCGACCATCACTCCTACCGTTGTACCATCGCGCACAATGGTCCCGCTGCCCTCTTCAACCTGTGTGCCTTCCAGTTCAGCAGGCTTCAATTCGCGCTCATTCAGTCTGAAAACAGGCGCCTTCTCTTGTGGAATTTCAAAGGCTCCATACTTTTGCATGTATTCCAGCGGCGTGAGACCTTCTTTAGCGGCTGCCTCCGGCAATCCAGGAACGCTATGCTCAAATATCCAGCGGTAGTACTCCTCAATCGAGAGTTTCTCGCCTGGCCGGTAGGGTGACTCAAAGTATCTTCGGATACCCAGGCTACCATCGGGATCGATGCGCCACGATAATTCGATCCAGAACTCGTCTTCCTCCCACACCTCGCCTGGATTGGCCTGGTAGGTATATTGCACATGCTCTCCGTGCCGATCTTTATAAACGCGCAGCACGGGCTGGCGATAGCCAATCCACCGGCCCGCATGGGTCTCCTGGCTCATCAGGTCGTGTCGCTCGCTGGCCACACCCATTGGCAGGACATAATCCGCGTACCAGGCCGTCTCGCTCCAGGTAGGGGTGAGAGCTGCATGTAGCTCCACCTGCTGCTCGTTGGCCAGCATCTCGATCCAGGCAATGCCATCTGGATTGGTCCAGACGGGATTGTAAACACGAGTGAAATAGGCTGCCAGTTTGCCTCGCCCTTCTTTCAGGAAATAGGGAAGCAACATGCTCATCTCATAGCTCGCTAGCGGGTACTCCGGTGGGAAAGTCAATTCGTTCCAGGCATCAGTGGGAGCGGGCTTGAGAAATGGAGCGGGCACAAATTTGTTCCAGCTATTAGGGGCCGTTCCGCCAGGAGTACCGATACTGCCTGTCAGCACTGACAAGAACCAGAGCGCACGCGAGACCTGCCAGCCGCCAAGATTGCCTGCGCAGGCTGCACGCCATGTATGGGCAGCAAAGGCTGTGCCGGCACGTCCGATCTGGCGAGCGATCTCGACGATGGTCTCCTCTGGAATGCCACTTTCCTGGGCGGCAAAGGCCGGGGTGTACGCTGCATACAGGTCGATCAGCAGCTCGATGAAATGCTCGAAGGTCTGCGGCTCGCCAGGATGTTCAGCCGCCAGGTATTCTTGCCAGTTGACCCAGTGCCGCATGTACTCGCTGTTGTGGAGGTTCTCAACCAGGATCACGCGAGCCATGGCCAGCAGCACAGCCGCCTCAGAACCGGGCCACGTGGGCAGCCAGTAATCGGCCATGCTGGCAGTATTCGAGAGGCGCGGATCCATCACCGCCAGCTTCGCCCCCTGCATTTTCCCTTCGATGATGCGCTGCGCCTGTGGATTGAAATAATGGCCCGTTTCCAGGTGCGAACTGATCAGCAAGATAAAGCGGGCATTGGCATGATCGGGCGAAGGTCGATCGGCGCCACACCAGATCTGGTAGCCGAAGCGGGCCGAGGACGAGCACACGTTGGTATGGCTGTTGTGCCCATCGACGCCCCACGCACTTAGCACGCGCTCCATATAGCCATCGTGCCCAGGCCGCCCAACATGGTACATAATCTCATTGCGCCGCCCCTCAAGGATCGCTGTGCGAATCTTGCGGGCAAACGTATCAAGCACTTCGTCCCACGTGGTGCGCTCCCACTTCCCCTCGCCGCGCTTGCCTGCTCGTTTGAGGGGATAAAGAATGCGTTCGGGGTCATTCACCTGGTTAATGGTCGCCGGGCCTTTGGCGCAGTTGCGCCCGCGACTCCCTGGATGGTAAGGATTGCCCTCAAAGCGCCTGATACGCCCCATCTCTTTGTCTATATAAGCAAGCAGGCCGCAGGCAGCCTCGCAATTAAAGCAAATCGTGGGAATGATCTCATAGTGTTTCTCGACCTTGCGCGGCCAGGCCTTCGCATCATATTCAACCCAATCCTGCCACTTCTCAGGTGGTGGGCACGATGCCAGGTCGCGCACGGTCATCGGCTCGCCGCTCGGCGCAATATGCTGCTCTAACGGTATTTCTGTCATTGCTCTCTCCTCAACCATCCTATGACGCTCAACTCAATGGCACAATTTGCCCGGCAACAATAAAACAATACTCGTAGGCATACAGGCCAACGAATGAGAGAATGGCTGCAATGCCGGCAAGGGCAGGCTGAACCCCTGGAACCAGCAAGGCAATACATAACATGATCACGGGAATAAGCGAGCCAGCAATCACAAATAGCCACCAGAAGACTTCTTTTAGCCCGCCGCGACTCATATACCTGGCAGCCGTCGCAACGTGGCTGTTCGCATGGGTGCCAAACACCTCAACAAAACCGAGGATCACGTGCAGCACAATGGCGCCCAGCAAGATGCCGACGAACAGCGTATCCAGGGGCTTATTCCCACCGAGTATCCAGGAGAGTATTGCTAATCCCGCCGCACCGGCAAGCACTGCCTGCACAATGAGTATGGGAAACATGAGCTGGCCCTGCCAGAAATCACGCCCCTCGGCCTGCCCGAAGAGAAAAGCGCTATAGCCAGCCGCAGCTATGCCAAAAAGGATTGCAGGCACGATCAGCCAGCGCATGCCCTCGGTAAAGCCGAACAGCGCGCAGAAGAACCAGGCCGCTTCGATCACCCCAAGCACACCCAGGATATAGCCGCCCCAGACCAGCCACGAGCTGGGATTGGGCTTCGTGACAAGATAGAGCGCGCGATCTGGGCGTTTCAAGTCGGCAACCAGCAGAACAAGCGTGATGGCGATAAACAGCCCACCAATCACAGGCGCTCCAATGCCTAGCAGCACGTTCATGCCGCTACTGATGGCTCCATGTAAGCCATAGAGCGCTAATGCCAGGGCCGCGACGATCATGACACCCGCTCCAAGCGATTTTGTGGCCAGATAAGCCGAGACTTTCCAGCCCCAGGGCGCCTGGTTCTTGGGCGTATCATAGACAACTTGCGCGGTAGCCGGGTCTCCACTCATTGATGCTGATCGTGGATCAGGCGGCTCGTAGGGCTTGAGGGGATTGATCGTCTTTGGCCGGCGCAGCGATTTCTGCATGTCAATTGCCTTCTCATCTTCATGATGTGGCTTGAGCAGGGTGCTCCACATGGTCATGTTGGGCAGCTCCTCAACTGCCACTTCGGGATTAATGGCGGCCTCCTCGGCTCCCAGGTAATAGACATTCGGCCTGGTGCCCTGTTCCGGCTTGCGCACGCGCACCGGCTCGCGAGCGATGAGTTGGGCAATTTCTGTGTTTGGATCCTCCATATCGCCAGCGATGATCGCGTGTTCCGGGCAAACGATGACACAGGCAGGCTCCAGCCCTACCTCGGTACGGTGAGCGCAGTAGTTGCACTTGGCAGCCGTGTGGCTATATGGATCGATGTAGAGCGCGTCATAAGGGCAGGCCTGCATACAGGACTTGCAGCCAATACAGCGACTGGAATCAAAATCAACGATGCCATCGTCGCGCTTGAAAAGGGCTTTCGTTGGGCAAATCGTGACGCAGGGAGCATCGGTGCAGTGATTACAGCGGTTGACGAGGAAATAGCGGCGCGAGTTCGGGAACTCGCCTTTTTCAATGTACTTGACCCAGGTGCGGTAGACGCCGATGGGAACATCGTGCTCGGCCTTGCATGCCACAGTACAGGCATGACAGCCGATGCACTTGCGCTGGTCGATCACAAAGGCATACCTGGTCATAGACGATTATCCTGTTCTAGTAGGTGATTTTTCTATGTTTCTATAATACCAGAAATGCTGCGAATGGGACAGCTAGAACTTACGTTACAATCCCATCCCGGTTACGTTATATAAGACGTAGGAGTAAATAGCTCCACATCAATATTTAGGCTTGTAGTGCGGAAGCGTAGTGCGTTTCGTAGTGCGTTTTCTGTAGGACAGGTTTCGTAATTGCTGTAATTCTCAGGGAGCACCAGGGCAGGGATAGCGCTGGCTAGCTCCCTATTTTATTTTTGGGCACCAATCTTCGGGTCGGGAAGATTAGACACTTCCATGTTGTTATGATATACTGAGAACAACGTAATTGAGATATCAAAGCTGCCTCTTGCAGTGAAAACTATTATCTTAGTAATTCAGGCAACCAGAACACATACCAACTAACAACATAAAATAGACAGAAAGGGGTCT
This sequence comes from Chloroflexota bacterium, assembly GCA_902812455.1. Next base: position 38,953 of record CADDZH010000022.1, read on the forward strand.
CATTTCAATGGCAAGAAAGGGTGAACTGTCAAAGACCGCACGGGCCTCACTGGCAAATCGCGAAGAGGCGAATCATATGACCAGCCGCATCTGCGCAAAGTGCGGTGAACCAATTACGCTCAAAGACTTGCAGCCGGTGAAAGTGCTCGGAAAGGGCATGGTCTACTACCACAAGGCCCACTACAACTTGCAGTAAATAGTAAGTAGAACCTTTAAATGCACGAGCCCCTGAATTCATAAGGGGCTTTTTTACTTTTGATAAGCTCCTTACCAAAGAAATCCGGAGAATATATGCCATTTAGCAAAAGAATGCTCATCCTGCTCAGCCGGGGGCTGCGCTTACGCTGCCCCGTCTGCGGTCAGGGAAAAATCTTTCGCGGCGTGTTCGCAACATATGAGTATTGCCCGTACTGCCATTTCAAGTATGAGCGCGAGCCAGGCTATTATACCGGGGCGATCGCCGTTAACCTGGTTTTCTGCGAACTACTGATTGCGGCCATCTGCATTCCCCTGGCAGTTGATCAGAGCATACCGCTTATCCCATTAATTATAGTGGGAGCAAGCATGCCCGTGCTCTTCCCGCTCCTGCTGTTCCGCCATACAAAAGGCCTCTGGATGGCCATTGATCACATGATTCACCCGGTCAGCAACGAGCGCGTTTTCTTCCCCGACTAACCGTTATTAGAGGAAAAATACGCGGAACTTGATCGCGCCACGAATGCGCCAGAAGACGGACAGGGGCGGTATCAATGCTGAGGTCACCAGCATCTCAGCTATATGAGATGGATGGTGCGAGGTTTGCTCTAAGCGCTGCAGGCAAAAACGCCCCGTCAATGCTACCCACAGGCAGCCAGCCGCAGCAGCCAGCCAGCGGTTTTTCGTGAATAGCCCTACCAGCATGCCCACCAGAGCACCTACAATGCCATAGTAGTGCCAGGGTGGGTTTGCCTGTATCTTCTGGCGATACAATTGGGGATGCTTTTTATAAAGTAGCGCGTTGAACATACTTTTGCGCTGCTGCTTCAAGCTAATACCCCACGGTGCAGGGCGAACCGGGTGAATCACAATAGCTTCGGGCGCGTTCACAAACCTGCCATGTGCATTCGTGGAGTGATGGTGCAGCAGGGTAAAGATAAGATCGCTGTCCTCGCGCCATGCAATGGTAAAGCGTTCATCGAAGCCGCCAACGGCAGCCAGGCAGTCGCGGCGATAAAAGCAGTTAGCGGTAATAAACTCCGCCGTTGCAAGCTGTGCGGCGTTGCGTTCGTAGTCTGTAGGAATGCTGCGAACAGGCATAACGAGCTTACCCGAGACCCCCACGACGCCATCCACAAAGGCTGCCATGCCTGCCTTTAACCACCCTGGAGCCGGTATACAATCATCATCTGTAAAGGCAATGATTTCTCCCTGAGCCGCGCGCCATCCGGCATTGCGGGCAGCAGCCGGACCATGCGAACCTGTAACCGCTATGTAGCGCACGGTGTAGCCGCAAGCCACTACGCGCCTGGCATAAGCTTCCACCTGCTGCTTTGTTTCCTCACAAGCGGCATCATCAGCTACGATCACCTCAAAGGAAGTTGCATCGAAATCTTGCTGCATGAGCGCTTGCAGGCAGCGCATGAGCAGGTCGGGGTGCTTGAATGTCGGTATTACAACCGAAACACGATAGCGGTAGACTTCGCTGTCCTTTGACTCTGATATTACTTGCATGCGTGTGGTTTCTCCAGGAGGAATGATCCGATGACCAGGGCATCGAGTGGTGAAGACCAGAAACACTCTATCGCATCACGCGGCGTACACACTATCGGCGCGCCGCGTGTATTGAACGAGGTATTGACCAGCACAGGAATGCCTGTTCGCTCCTGGAAGGCTTTAAGCAGGTCATAATAGAGAGGGTGTTGCCGCCGGTTGATCGTCTGGATGCGAGCCGTCCCATCCACGTGCCGCACTGCCGGTATAGAGTCCGCCTTCTCCGGCAACACATCATAGACAAAAAGCATGAATGGGGAAACGCCAGCATGGGCAAACCATTGCCCGGCCTCTTCCTCCAGCACAACCGGCGCAACAGGGCGGAAGTCTTCACGGTCTTTAATTTCATTCAGTCGAGCCTGCATAGAAGCATGCATAGGCGATGCCAGGATCGAGCGCGCTCCAAGCGCACGCGGCCCAAATTCCATGCGTCCCTGGAACCAGCCGATAACTTTATCCTGCACCAACATATCAGCAACTTCATCTGGAATAGATGATAAGCGACGATACGGCAATTTCGACCAGCGCAAGAACTCTTCGATCTCATCATCGCCATATGCCGGCCCCAGGAAGGCGTGATCCATACAATAATGCCGCTCGCTACCTCCGTGCTCCTGGCGTTCCAGCGCATCGATCCAGAGCGCCGCGCCTAAAGCAGTCCCCGCATCGCCTGCCGCCGGCTGTACCCACACTCGCTTGAATGGCCCGCAGTCACGTACTCGTGCATTCATCACGCAATTGAGGGCCACTCCACCGGCCATGCACAGGCTATCAAGGTGAGTAGCATCATAGAGCCACCGAACAAGTTCCAGGACAGTTTCCTCCAGCACTACCTGCAAAGAATGAGCGATGTCGTAGTGGTGCTGCTCAAAAGGCTCGCCCTTCATCCTCGCCGGCCCAAAGCGTTCCACCAGGTGGATCGGCTGTATCGTGTACTGGCCGCCTGCCCCAACCTGGACAATCTCGCGAAAATCAGAGAGATAGCGCGGTTTGCCGAACGAAGCCAGGGCCATTACCTTGTACTCATCCGAAGAAGGCAGGAAGCCCAGATATTCCGTGACTTTCTCGTAGAGCAGGCCAAGCGAATGCGGGAAGTTGACCTGTCCCAGGCGATAGAGCTGGTTTCGTTCGCCAAGATTATAGCTTGTGGTCGCTCTCTCACCTCGTCCATCCAGGGTTAATACGGCTGCTTGCTCGAAAGGCGAAGCATAGAACGCGCTGGCAGCATGCGCTATGTGGTGCTCTACAAAATGCCAGCGATAGGGGCCATCTGCTCGCGCTCCTCTGAAGCGGGCTTGTAAATGATGGGGAGCGCCGCCAGCAAGGTGCCGGGGAGCATTGACAATCGAGGATAGGAAGAGTGGATCCCAGGCCGATTCCCATTCGGCAGGCGCGGGATGAGCGCTCGGCTCCAGTGGAAGCGTGATGCTCGCGTCATAGCGATGAGGACCAAGCAGCAAAAAGGGATCATACGAGTACGCGACATGATCGACATCGACAAGGCGTATACCCGCTTCCCGCAAGCAATAGTCGATGGCGTGAAAGGGCAATTCGTAGGTAGAAAAGGGAATGGGGCGCTTTCCATGTTTGATGCGCGTGAAACGCTCTTCCTCGGCAGCCGCGATCACGCGCCCATCCTGCACAAGACAGGCGGCAGGATCATGGTACGCGGCATTGATGCCAAGAATGTACATGCATTGCTCCCTCAGCAAACTTACTATCTCTATAATATAAACCCTAGAGAAGACACGATTCAGCTTGCTTCTTGAGAGACAGATTATTCCTTATCTTACAAAAGGGAGCCACCAGTTCCACTTGCCCAGCAATTGCATTGTGGCAGGCACCAGCAGCGAGCGAATGATTGACGCATCAACCAGGATCGCCACCGCCAATCCCAAACCTATTTCTTTGGTGATGAGCAGGTTTGTGAAGATGAAGGCGCCGGCAACGATCACGAAGATTAAAGCCGCACTGGTAATCACACCGCCCGTTTGCTCTAAGCCGTGAGCCACTGCCCAACTGTTGTCATGTGTCTTCAACCACTCCTCGCGAATACGACTCAGCAGGAACACCTCATAGTCCATCGAGAGGCCAAAGAGCACACAGAACAGCAAAATAGGTATCAGGCTATCGATAAAGCCGTTGCTGGTAAAATCAAGCAGGTTTTTGAAATTCCCCCACTGGAAGACAAAGACCAGCACCCCATATGACGCGCTCACCGATATCACATTCATGAGGATGGCTTTGAGCGGCAGCAGCACCGAGCGGAACATGATCAAAAGCAGGATATATGTTGTCACCAGGATGAAGATGATCGTCTTCGGGAAATTCTTATAGAGGAAGCGATCAAAATCCAGGTAGATTGCCTGCAAGCCACCCGTCTTGACGATCAATCCTTGTCCCGCTGCTTTCTCGCCCGCGCGCAGTGTATTAATCAGCGCTTTTCCCGCGTTGCTATCGATGGTAGTATCCGTCTTCGCAGTGATAAACGTCGTATCGCCGGCCGTTGTCGATGTCACAAACTGTGCCAATTGTGGATAGTTCTTATACGCGCCCGTACTGTACAACGCTATCAATTGCTGCTGGCTGAGTGCAGGTCCAGCCGGCGTTACCGGCAACTGCATTAAACTACTTACTTGAGTGATATGATTCTGCCTGCCAACCCATTGTGTCAGGTGTGCCAGACGCTGCAGATTAGCGGGAGCTAGCATACTGGAGCCATCCGGCGACTGGACGAGGATGTACACAGGATTCTCATTCAATGAAGGGAACTGCGCGTTCAGGATATCCAGTCCCTGCCGCACCGTCGAACTTTCTGGTAAGGCCGTTTCACTCGAAGTGCCTATATTGAGCGAGAAGACAGGCCAGCCAAGGCCAAGCAAAATGACGACGACAATCAAGATAACCAGAATGGGCCGGCGCATAACGGCAAAGGCTAACCTGTGCCAGAATCCACGTGGCTGCTTCCCCTCATCTCGCGCTTTCTGGTCAACCGTATAGACGGTGAAACGGCTCAGAAAGGGCACTCGTAGCGCGTTTATTCGTGTGCCAATAATGCTCAAAAGAGCAGGTAGTAAGGTGAGCGCTCCCAGCACTGCGGAAACGACCACCAGTGCCCCGCCTATGCCCAATGATGACATGGATTGGAGACTTATGAGTAGCAGCCCGAAGAAGCCAATGATCACTGTCATACCACTGAAGAGAATGGCTTCACCCGCCGTCGCTACCGTCCATGCTACAGCCTCGCTCACACTGCGTCCGGCGGCCAGTTCCTCTCGGAAACGACGGGTCATGAACAGGCTGTAGTCAATAGAGATACCCAGGCCAATGATAGAAGCCAGGCTGAGTACCGAGGCATTCATCAAGCTCTGCGTTGCCACGCCGTAGATCAACGCCAGGGCGATTGGCACGGCTACCAGCGCCAGGATCAGCGGCATGAACGCGGCCAGCACCGTACCGAAAACTATCACTAGAACAGCCAGCGCGATCGGCAAGGCAAACGCATCGGCATGTTCGCTATCGCTCTGCGCGATTTGCGTCAGCGCAGCTTCGGAAGCAACCTCTCCCGTCAGGTAGACGCGGGCCGGGCCTTGCTGCGGCAACAGGTTACTGAAAGCAGTCAATTGATTTTCTACGTCCTCTACCTTGTTGTTAAAGTTCACAACGACATAGGTTGTCCGCCCATCCTGGCCAACACCACCTGGTACAACACTGGTTACAGTGTGAAATGTCTTCGCCCGCGTTATAAAATCCTGCACCTCACGCTGGTAGGAAGGATCGCTTACCGGTGTATTACTTGATTGAAAAACAACCAGGGCCTGCGTTGGTGGAACGTGCAGTTTGTTTGTGACCGCGTTGTATACATCGTACGCCTCACTCCCGCTGAAATTATATCCACCATTCTTCAGTACCGATGGGAGCCTTGCTGCAAATGGAAGGCTGGCAAGAAGGCCAATTATCCATATGGCAATGATGAACCAGCGGAAGCGATAGACCTGGCGACCATAGACCAGTCCAATCTGGTATAACTTGTGTTGCCTGAGAACATTTTCAGAAACACTTTCTGTCTCTTTTTCCTGCATTACCGGTTGTTCTTGCATTCGCATGCCAGCTACTCCCTATGTATGAATGAACACCTTTTCCCTTCGATTACCATTCTCTTATGGTACAATAACACAGGCATTAAAGACCAGCTATCTCCACTAGAAAGGATCATCATGACTTTTCCACACACCATTCCGGTTTTCGACGGTCACAATGATGTCCTGCTAAGCCTCTACCTTCCTGAACGGGGGCAGGGGCGCTCTTTTTTCGAGCAAAGTGATAAAGGACACATCGACCTGCCACGCGCTCAACAGGGTGGCTTCGGCGGCGGCTTCTTCGCCATCTTTGTGCCACCACCTCCCTCAGAAAAGTTCTCCTGGCAGGCTAACTTGATCATTACAGATACTGGATATGAAATACGCATGGCTCCCCCCATCGATCCTATCTACGCGCAGAAAGTGGCCATCTCAGTCATGGCCCTGCTCTTCCGACTGGAGGAAGCATCGCAGAGGCAGCTCAAAGTCGTGGGCACGAGTGGAGAAATCGAAGACTGCTTGCGCAAGGGCGTGCTTGCCGCAATCTTGCATTTTGAGGGAGCCGAAGCTATCGATCCAGAATTGGATGCTCTCGAAGTATTCTATCGCGCAGGGCTGCGCTCGCTTGGTATCGTATGGAGCCGCCCCAATGCTTTTGGACACGGCGTACCCTTCAAATTTCCCCATTCCCCTGATACTGGGCCGGGGCTTACCGATGCAGGGAAAAGACTGGTCAAAGCCTGCAACCAGTTGGGCATCATGCTTGATCTCTCACATCTGAACGAGCAAGGTTTCTGGGACGTGGCAACCTTGTCCGACAAACCGCTGGTCGCCACACACTCGAACGTCCATGCTCTCTGCTCCACGACGCGCAATCTGACGGATAAACAACTGGACGCCATTAAAGAAAGCGGCGGGATGGTTGGATTGAACTTCTCAGTTGGCGACCTCCGCGAGGACAGCAAACAGGATGTAAATACACCCATTGAGGTCATGATCCGCCACATCGATTATATGGTCGAACGTATGGGCATCGACCATGTTGGCTTTGGTTCAGATTTCGATGGCACAACCATCTCCCAAGAAATTGGGGATGTAACAGGCCTGCCAAAATTGATCAACGCCCTGCGAGAGCACGGCTATGATGATGCTGCCCTGCGCAAGCTGGCGCACAAAAACTGGATTCGCGTACTATCCAAAACATGGAAATGAGCAGGGCGGCGCAAGCGCCCCCACCGCGCCTCCATCCCCGCTCCCGCCCCTACAGGAACGATCCACTTCTCAGGCGGACCACGTGAAAACCTATCCTTGTAAAGCTCTCAATCTCCCGTAGAGCGATCGATCTGGCCGCGCTCGCGAGCAATATGCTCGCTGATCCGGAAAATGCCTCCGCATACAACAATGGTTAGGACCGTCGTCAGCACCAGCAGTCCGGCGATGAGCGGCGTGCTGGAAACCGGAAACAGCTTGCCAATGGCATCGCCCAGGACTGCCCGGCGGATCAGCTCCAGCCAGTAGGTCAAAGGCATCACCAGCGCAACTTTCTCCAGCCAGCCCGGCAGAATGGATATGGGGAAGATCGTGCCTGCCAGCAGGTAGAGCGCTCCGGCGGTGGCATCGGGCATTGTCCAGGCCGTGCGCTTCATCATCAATGAAAGCCCCGCCAGGGCAATGCCTATGGCGACTATGGAGAAAAAGCCCACGATCAAAGCAAACAAGAGCAGCGGGTAATTCACGTGCAGCGGGTTGACCGGCACGCCCAGGATCAGGATGCCAAAGCTGACCGTGATCACAAAGGAAATCGATGCTGCAAAGAGACGTGGCACGCTGCGGCCAATGAGAAACACCACAAAGGACTGCGGAGCGATGTAGACATATTTCAGCATCGCATATTGTTCGCGGTCATCCAGCACAGCGCGCGGCAAGCCACTGATAATCTGCTCAACAAAGCTCCATGCAGCGCTGCCAACGATCAGGAAACCGAAAAAGCTGCCGTGCGTATGGAACCCACTGATGACCCAGTACATGAAAACCAGCACCAGCGCGGCTGTCAAGGGCTTGACCACCAGGTAGAGCAGGAACAGCCAGGGATTCGTCCAGTTCCCCTGCGACTGCCACTCTAACCAGCTAGCACTACGAACCACCTGCCGTATTCGCGACTGTGTAATAAGCTGCCACCAGGGTAGCGTGCTTTGTGTGCCGATAACATTTTGCATCTCTTCAACTCCCCTCACTGCCATTTCAGGGACAATTTCCCCTCGATCTTAGCCCGCCGTTCGATGGCGCTGAATGACCATGCCGCCCCTATAAGAAAGATGACCACGAGCGCAGCCAGGATCAACATCTCCCAACCCAGGGGAAGGAAAACCAACCAGCCGCCGGGAAACAACAACTGGCGCATCGCATCCAGACCCAGTGTCAGGGGAATCAGCGACGCTATACCGCCTGCAATACCGCCAAGGCTACGTATGGGAAAGTAGAAGCCGGTGATCAGCGCGACAGGCTCCTGGAGCATCTCCTGCATAGCCCAGATCTCGCGATTGTAGAACAGGTAGAGGCTGGCCAGCATACAGCCAAGGCCATAGAGCGCCACCAGCGTCAGCACGAAGACCAGAACAAGCCCCGGCAGGGAGACGATATGATAGGTCACGCCAAAAATCAGTGAACCTGCTACGGTTATTACCGCAGCGCGAAAGAGCGTGGACACAATCCCTCCGAAGGACATCCCTGCCAGAATCCAGAGCATCGACGGCGGAGCCATCAGGTACAATTCGAGATTGCCTGATTGGCGCTCCCAGTGAAGCTGCGCCGCCATTGACCAGAGCACATTGAGCCAGAAGGCGGTCATGGCTCCTCCCAGGATTACAAAGCCAATGTACTGCGGCGGCGCCTTCAACGTCTGGTACACCAGTGCAAAAGCGATCACGCGCAGCAAAGGCAGCGCCATCTCATAGAAGAGCCAGTCAGGCTCGCGAATGGTGCTGACAAAACGAGGATAGGCCCGCCCGATCATCGTTTTGAGGCCAAGCCGCAGCTTCTGCTGCCATGTCATGCCAGCAACGCCGGCAGAAAGAACAGGCGTCGCCATTATCGCTGCACCTCGCCTTCGCCTTCATCCTCAGCAGGTTCGCCCACCAGCCGCACAAAAGCTTCTTCAAGTGTGGGTTCAATGCGCCGCAATGTGAGAATACGCCCGCCAAGCTCGCTCAGTGCTGCCATAGCGGGGGCTATCAACTCCTCGCAGCTTAGGGATAGGCGCAGTTCGACCCGCCCCTGGCGCTTCTCTACCTCGGCCTCCACCACTCCATCCGTGGAGCGCAGGCGCTCGACAAAAGCTGGCATCCACTCAGCCAGTTCGAGCTGAAAACGCGCGTGCTCTTGCAGGTCCCGCTTAAGGTCATTCGTCGTCCCTTGCGCTACGATCTGCCCATGATTGATCACTGCGACATGGTCGCAGAGTTCATCTGCTTCAAACATATAATGTGTGGTCAGCAGGACAGTGCGCTCTGGATTTTGCCGCATCCAGTTGCGCACATAGTTGCGTACCACTCGCGAAGCCTCCACATCCAGCCCCACCGTGGGTTCGTCCAGGAAAAGGATCTGCGGGTCCGAGATGAGCGCCCGGCATAGATTGATACGCTGGCGCATCCCTGTCGAAAGCGTATAGATTTTCTGGTTGGCCTGATCTGCCAGCTCAACAGCATCTAACAGCTCGTCAATACGCTTGTGCGCCACGCGCGATGGCACCCCGTAGAATTGCGCAAACATCCAGAGCTGCTCGCGCACCGTCAGAATGCCATAGCCCGATTGCTCTCCGCCGCTCACCATCGCAATGCGCTGGCGTACCGGCAGGACATAGCGCGTTACATCCAGGCCGTTCACAAATGCCTGCCCGCTCGTTGGCGCCAGCAATGTGGTCAAAATCTTGATCAACGTCGTCTTGCCCGCGCCATTACGCCCCAGCAAGCCAAAAATCTCTCCCCGGCTGATCGTTAAGCTGACGCCATCCAGCGCGTTGATGGTTTTCACGACCTTGCCCCGATTGCGTACTTTATAGACGCGGCGCAGGTCTATCGTCTGGATAGCAGGAATATCACTTTGCAGCATTATTGGCATAGAAGTATTTGCAGCCTCTTTCGTCTAACTTCTGATTGGCTATCATTGTATTCCAACCAGCACAACTGGTACACCGTACATTGGGCCAGTTGAGCACTGTACTTGAGAGCAGATGCACGTATACGAAGAGTATAGCATGGAAATGGAGAAAAAGTCAATGTCTCCTTCCATTAGAGCATGAAATTGTGATTAAATATTATTTAATTTTTAATTTAATTAAAAGAGCGGGATAGAGTGATGAATCGTATATTAGGAAGCAGAGCAGGGACAAGCCCTGCCCCTACTATGGTGACGGCTGCGCGTGCCGAGCCGTATATGGTAGGGGCGGCCCTTGCGATCGCCCTGGCAGCCATTCTATTCCTGATGTTATTCGCCAGCAAGGTTCTTTATAGTCGCCCGTCTCTCTCCATCTTCTCCGCTTGGGTGGACCTAAGTGACCCCTTACAGGTATCCTTGCTTCAACAACCGCTCCCCGGTCTGCATGAAGCCTTCTGCTGACGGAATGGCAACATCTAGCGCGTCAGCTATGCGATCGATGATGTTAAAGAAGGCACAAACAACGAGGGCATCTTCGATGGCCTGTTCACTTACCCCCGCTGCACGTACTGGCTTCACGTCCTCAGGACCTACCTCCTCTGGGGCCAGCGTGACTTTCTCCAGCAAGGCTAACGTTGCCCGCAACTTCTCGTCAATCGGGGCAGCACGCCAGTTATCCAGGACTGCCGTGACCATCTCATCGTTGAGTGCCTTCGACGCAACTGCGCCGTGAGCGCCTGTTCAATAGGTACAGCTATTCGTGCGTGAGACGAAAGCAGCGAACAACTCCCGCTCACCCACGCTCCAGTCTGATGGGCCGCGCAGGACGGCCTCCAAACAGGCCGAGAACGGCTGGCCGAACAATTCGGGTCGATAGGACAGGACGCGCCGGATATCGGAGACCGGCTCATCTCGCCTCACCTGCTCAATCTTCTTGAGTCGCACCTGTCTCTCCTTTCAGGGCCGCCAGCCCGCGCTCCAGTTGTACCATGCCAGCTCCGAGCGCTGCGCTCAATGTGATTTCGAAGATCGCATCCTCGCTATAGCCTGCCCTGCGCAGGGCCTCGATATCTTCTCCAGTAGTCCTGTAGGCATAAAGAGCTACCTTTTTGACATACGCAGCCAGTTCCGGAGGAATCCGCTCGCCTTGCGGGGAGGAGTGAGAACTTAACTGAGCCGATTGCTCTTCAATCGCACGCCGTAATGTGGGATCGGTGGCTCCAGAGCTGTTCAGGATCGCATCGATCAGGTGCTGTATATATGGCGCATATCGTGTATCCATACGACCATCCTTCTCTAGTGTGCAGAAAACTTGAAGAAATATGTCTCATCACATCAATAATACCGCCTGCACGCTCCATTTTCAAGCTCCGTAGGAGCGCTTGCGCCGCCCAACGTGTTATAACCTGAACGGCCGCAGTACCCATTTCAGGAAGGGTAAGGTCTGCTCCAGTGCTGACAGGTGATCGTAATCGCCGCGCTGCCTCTTGATCAAACCATCCTGCAGCGTGAAGATGCTGACTCCGTCAACCTGGAATGGACGCGAAAGCCAGGATTGTCCGAGTATACGTGGGCTACGTCCCCGAACCGTCCAGGTAACGGCTGCCTGGTCTCCCATAAATAACTGGTTCGTGGAAGTATAGTTGATGGCCGGCATGGTGCGAAAGCGGGTAGTAAACCACTGTTCAATTTCGGCTCGTCCATGTCGCGGGTGTTTCATACCGGAATCAAACAATTCGGCATCCTCTGTATAGAGCGCTACAATAGCTGGCACATCATGATCGTTGAAAGCCTCGATCCAACGCTTGACTACAGCGCGCACCTCGTCTACTTGCATAGCCTGTTCCTTTGCTTCCATATGCTTCTGTTATAGTATATACTCATGTTGAGGCGCAATGATGATTTTAACAATCAAGATCGGCAAGACCGGTGTGGGGGCATGTCATGTTGAGCGAAGCGAAACATCTGAGCCGATCGACAGAGATCCTTCGCTTCGCTCAGGATGACATGTCCGGACTTTTCTGGTGATCGCGGAATTGTCACGCTCATTTGAGCCATGCCTAAACATCATAAATTGCGCCCCCTACATTGACACAGGAGACATTACATGAAAACAAACACCAGGAATGCCAGCGCAACATCTACCATCGACGATGCAATGTTTCAGGCCGATGTGCAATATATCGAATCGCTCTGGCAGCGAAGAACCATCGACGGCGTAGATATGCCCATTATCGACATCGGGCAGGGTGAGCCGCTCGTCTTTGTGCCAATCCTCGAACACCTCGAGTTTGTCTATGCTCGCCAGATACGAGACTTCAGCCAGAAACGACGAGTAGTGATGTATCGCCGCCACGAGACACGCACGCAGCCGATCAGCCTGCTAGAACGGGCCGAGGAACTACGCCGGGTGCTCGATAGCCTGGGCATTGATGCTGCTGATTTCGTGGCGCACGGCGATGCTGCCATGGTGCTCTTTGAGTTTGCTACTCGCTATCCCCAGCGCTGCCGTTCCCTGATCATCATTGCGCAAGGCGCTGACTACCAGATTGCACCGCATCCTTTGATCTGGTTACTGCACGAGCTGTTCCTGCGCCTGCCCGTTGAGCACCTGCTCCCGGCTGGGTTTCTGCGCCGCACCGTTGTCAACTATATTATGGCATCTAGCTCTCATGGAAACGAAACAGAGAACAAACCTGTCGCCAGCCTGCCTCGCCATTGTATCGACGAGCAGTTCCGCAAAATCCAGCTCTGGCCGTCCGTTTACAAATTCTCGGTTCTCCCCGTTATCCACTACTATGACATGCGCAAGCGCCTGGATGCCTTAACCATGCCCGTGTTGCTGATCAACCGCGCCGATGACGTGCTCTCACCAGAGCCAAAGACGCGCTGGCTGGCAACTCACCTGCCAAATTGTGCCGGCTACCACGTTATACCAGGTGGAGAACGATTCTTCATGTATTCTGAGGCTGGTACTGTCAACAAGCTGATCGCGGATTTCCTGCGCCTTGATTGAAGTGAGCTAGCTCACACTCTGCGAGCTTGTGAACTTTTTCACTTGACTTGATTGCTCAACTGAAGCATACTTGTTTCAGAAGCTGCAAGCTAGAGCTTTACATACACCTTCTATTGTTCAGCTAGCTAAAGGAGACTGCATGAACGCATCTACTCAGGTTCTTGTTATTGGTGGTGGGCCAGCCGGGTCTACCGTGGCCAGTTTACTTGCACGCGAAGGTTTTGATGTCACGATTCTAGAGAGGGAGGTCTTCCCGCGCTATCATGTTGGCGAATCGCTGCTTCCTTCCGTCCTGGAAATTCTCGGTCTGATCGGTGCCCGAGAGAAGGTCGAAGCGTATGGTTTTGTGCGTAAGGAAGGCGGCTGGTTTGACTGGGGTAAGAATTCCTGGCAACTGGATTTCAATAAACTTCGCCATCCATACAGTTTCCAGGTCGTTCGCGCTGAGTTTGATCAGCTCCTGCTGGAACACACTAAAGAGCAGGGCGTCAAGGTTCATGAGGGCATCGAGGTCAAGAGCCTGACTTTCGACGGAGAGCGGCCTATACGCGCAACATGGGCAGCAACGGCAGATCCTACCCGGAGTGGCGAGATCGCTTTCGATTTCCTGGTCGATGCTTCTGGACGCGCCGGTATTATGGCCAATCGCTACTTGAGGAATCGCCACTTCCATGATGCTTTCCAGAATGTGGGCGTATGGGGGTACTGGCGCGGTGCCGGGCGCATGTCGTTCGCCCCTCAGGGTGCCATTGCCGTCGGTTCGATCAATGATGGCTGGCTGTGGGGTATTCCCTTGCACGATGGCACCATGAGTGTAGGCCTCGTAATGCACAAAACCACCTTCAAGGAGAAGCGGCAGCAAGGCAAAACGCCTGAAGAAATCTATATGGATGCCATCAAGGAGTGCCCATTGATCTCTGAGCTGCTGAAGAACGCCACATTCGAGCCGGGCAAAGGCATTCGCGCAGAGCAGGATTACTCCTACATGGCCGGCGATATTTCCGGCCCTGGCTACTTCATGGTGGGCGATGCCGCCTGCTTCATTGATCCGTTGCTCTCGACCGGTGTTCACCTTGCTACTCATGGAGCAATGCTAGCTGCTGCCAGCATTGCCAGTATGCTTCGCAAAGAGGTCACAGAGGAGCAGGCGCGCATATTCTACGAGCATAGCTACCGCCATGCTTACCTGCGCTTGATGGTCATTGTCTCAGGCCTCTACCAGCAATATGATGGAGAACCGACGTACTTCTGGCAGGCTCAGCAACTGACGCACAACGATTACAGCGATGCCGACGCCTTAAACGAAGCTTTCCTGTACGTTGTCTCGGGGATGGAAGACCTGAGAGATGTTGAGGAGATCACGCCGCAGGAATTGCCTATGGCAGAGATGGCACACCAGTTGCCCGCAGATCAGGCGCAGCGAGCTATGGCCATGTACAACATCTATAACAAGGTGTTCGTGCGTTCATCGATGTCTGAGAAGACAGCCATCGACAATATGTACGTCGCGACAAAGCCCCGTTTAGGCCTGGCAATAGTCCAGGATGAACAGGTAGCTACTACCTGACCAGGTATAAAGTGCCTATTGCCAGTTTTTTAGCTCTATAATATAATTTACCTCACCAGTAATTGTGGCAGAGGTAATTATTAGACAGTAAGGACAGGGGCAAGCCCTGTCCCTACCCTAGGGTAGGGACACCCCCTTGCGGGTGTCCTATACTAAAAAGGCAGGAGAGAAAGTGTGAACGGATCAAATCAGGGACCAGGCTCCGGCTCAATCAAGTTCCTTACAGGCCCGCTTGCGGGAAGAACCTTCCAGATCAGTAAAGCAGTTACCACCATTGGCAGGGATGCGACCAACGATATTGTGATCACTGATGATCGGAAGGTATCAAGAAATCATGCGCGCCTCATATGGAACAATGGGACGTGGAGCATTGAGAAACTCGCTCCGCAGAATGTCGTCACTGTGAACCGTCAATCTGTACAGCAGGCATCCATTTACGATAACTCTATTATCGGACTAGGCGAAGACACGTCCTTTGTCTTCCTGGTTCAGTCAGAAGTAGCGGCCCAGGTGCGACCGCCGGCGCCACCGCCACCTCCTCCTCAGCCAAGCAGGCCAATCCCTGTGGCGGCCCCCCAACCTCAACCAGCTCAGGTGTATCAATCGGTAGCGCCCCAGCCCTTTGGCGGCTCTCTTGCGGGATATGCTGGCTCCGGCTCCCGCATGGCCACAGGCCCGGTTGGTGTTCGCCCGGATGGGACCGTCATTGCCCCGCTGTCAGAACTGGGGGTGCCCTCGCTAGAGATCAGCAGCAATGCTTATAGCGCCCGGCAAACATATCCCCTCAACAAAGATGTGATCAATATTGGCCGGGATGACTCCAATGATATTGTGATCAAGGATCGCATTATTTCTGGCCAGCACATCCAGATTGTGCGCCGGGGCAATCAATTCGAGCTTATTCACCCGCATCCATCCAGGCCAAGTACGCTCAATGGGCTGCTCTACCAGGGGCGCAAAATTCGTGGTGATGAGCCGTTCCGCAAAATACTGGCCCGTGGCGATATCTTCCGTATCGGTGATGAAAACGGTACGCTGATATCGCTCATCTTCAACGATGGCAGCGGCACGGAGCCAGAAGTGCTCGCTCCGGTTCATCCCATCAAACTGGATATGCCTGTCCTGACCATCGGGCGGGCGACGGATAATAACCTCGTGCTCCCTCATCCGCAGGTCTCTGCACATCATGCGCGCCTGGTACGAGAAGGCGATACCTATCGCATACTGGATTTGAACAGCACGAATCATGTCTACGTCAACTCTGAATTGACAACCAATCGCCTGCTCAAACTTGGCGACGAGATCCGTATCGGCCCCTATCGCCTTGTCTTCGAGATGAACCAGTTGACGCAATACGATGAGAGCAACTTCATCCGCATCGACGCGATCGGCCTGAAGAAGGTAGGGAACAACAATGTTACCCTGCTCAACAACATCTCGCTGACTATTCCCCCGCGCAAATTTGTAGCGCTGGTCGGTGGCTCAGGGGCTGGCAAATCTACCTTAATGGATGCGCTCAACGGCTTTAGACCGGCGCAGGAGGGCAAAGTCCTCTACAATGGCCAGGATTACTACAAGAATCTTGCCGCCTTCAGCTCGCAGCTTGGCTATGTGCCCCAGGACGATATTGTTCACCGCGACCTCACCGTAGAGCGTGCACTGTATTATGCCGCCAAGATGCGCCTGCCCAGCGACTTCACGCCTGGGCAGATTCGCCAGCGCATTAACGAAGTGCTGGAAGATGTCGAACTATCAGCTCGGCGCAAGCTGCTCGTCAAGAAGCTCTCCGGTGGCCAGCGCAAGCGCGTCTCCATTGCCCTTGAACTGCTTGCCAACCCCAGCGTTCTCTTCCTCGACGAGCCGACCTCGGGCCTCGATCCGGGGCTGGATCGCAAGATGATGTTCCTCTTGCGCCGGCTTGCCGACAAAGGGCATACCATCATCCTGGTGACGCATGCCACCAACAATATCAATGCCTGTGACTACATCTGCTTCCTCTGTGCAGGGGGGCGTATGGCCTTCTTTGGGCCTCCTGATGAGGCCAAGGCCTACTTCGGCAAGACCGACTTTGCTGAAATCTATAGCAGCCTGGAGCCAACCGAAGAAAATCCCAATATACCGGAAGAGGCCGAGGCACGCTTTAGAACCTCTGAGCAGTACCGAAAGTATGTAATTGAGCCATACAGAACCGGACCAGCTCAGACAGGCGCCATCACCAGGCCGCAGGTGCAGCCACTGGCCCGCGCAAAGCGTGGAAACCCGGTATCACAGTTCATGTTGCTTGCCCAGCGCAACGTCGAACTGCTCAGAAACAATACATCTAACCTGGCCATCCTGCTCTTACAGGCTCCCCTTATTGCGCTGGTCTTGCTCCTGCTGATCAGGTTTGAGATAGGAGCCGGCGTTTTCAATGCGAACAACGTCGTCCAATGCACGCCGCGCATTCATACAACCAGGCTCGCGCTTCCGCCTCAGTCGGGTGGTTTCATTGGCCCAACCAGCGTCTCGACCAATAGCAACGGGACGGTGGATTGTAACACAATCCTGAATTACCTCAAAACCGATGCGGTCGGCAAGCAATTCGTCAACACATTCTCGGGCAGCACAACGCAAGATAAGCAAAATGCAGCCTTGCAAGAGTTCATCGTCCCAGGCAATGCTCTTAACGCGCAGACAGCCCTCTTCATCATTGCCTTCATTGCAGTGCTGTTTGGTTGTATTAATGGCACTCGCGAGATTGTCAAAGAGTTATCCATCTACCGCCGCGAGCGCACCGTCAACCTGGGGATCGTGCCCTACATCCTCTCCAAAGTCCTGGTACTTGGAGCGCTCGCCCTCTTCCAGAGCTTCTGTGTGCTCGTGATTGTGGAACTCTTTGAGCCCGTGCAACAGGGAGTGATCTTCTCGCCAGTTCTGGAAACCTATATCACCCTGGCCTTAACCGCCCTGGCGGGGTTGATGGTCGGACTGACTGCTTCTGCTTTCGCGGCTAATGAAGATACCGCTAATAGCCTGTTGCCGTTCCTGCTGATCCCGCAGTTGATCTTTGCGGGAGTTGAATTCCCGCTCAAGGACTGGCCCTTACAGATCGTCGGAGCTTTGTTCTCAATGCGCTGGACTATGACGGCGCTGGGAACGTCGATCGGCTTGCATAGCGATAAGATTGGCGGCGATCAGTTGTTTGGGAGCGATACGACCTATCACCCGCAACTCTTCTCCACCTTCACTCAGGCGGATTCGGCTCAACGCATCCTGATCTCATGGGTGGCGCTGGTCATTCTTATTCTGGCGCTGGCGGTGCTCACTGGTATCGGCCTGAAACGCAAGGACATTCGCTCCTAGCATGGAAGGGGCGCGGCCTTCGCGCCCCTTC
>CADDZH010000023.1 GCA_902812455.1 Chloroflexota bacterium
CAGCCAGGGAGGCAAAGCATGCATATCGATTAAAGATGAAGCGGGGAGACCGGCCTGTCCCTGTGGCGTAGGAGCGGCTGGCCCGGCCAGCCAGGGAGGCAAGGTAGCTGGATCAATGAGATCTTTTCCTGGTATTGGCTGCGATGAGGTAGCAGGCTGGGTAGAAGCAATATAAGAAGGAGCAGAGGCCTGAGGCGGCTGTTGCGCTGCAGGCTGAGCTGCCTTCATCCATCCCGGCAAATCTTCCTGCTGGATAAGGCTCGATGCTGCAATATGTTCCTGCCGTGCACATGGTGGCGGGTCCTTTTCGCGCATCCAGGTAGGAAGTGAGTGCTCATCAATCAATGAGCTTGCAGAAAGCCCACCCAGCGGGACAGGCACGCCATTCATGTTTGGAGCCGCTGGCGCGGAAGGACGCTGCGCTGGAAAAGAACCCGAAGGACTGTTGTCGATCATATCGTCCTGTTCTGGCCGCATCCAACTGGGATATGCTCCCTCATTCAAAATATTAGGAGCTTCGAAATGGGTTGATCCGGCAGGAGATGGAGATCTTTCCCCAGCGCGCAGGCTCTCTAGCCAGGCCGGTATTTCCGGTTCCCCTGCTGAGCTTGCATGTTGTCCCCTGCTGGCTGTTGTCCCGCTGTCCATGGGATTACCTATGGACGCGCCACAATATGGGCAGCTTCCAGAAGCGGCAGGGACTGGCTTTCCACAACGACTACATGTAATCACAATTGCTCCTCACTTTCGCCAGGCTGGATATTGATGAATTCGTGACCGAAGTGTACCACTCTATCCTGAACATGGCAATGGGTTGAATATTGATGGGCCAGGTTAAGACACACGAGATAAGATATGCTGATATCATACTATACCCGTTGATACTAGCACCCAAAAGTACTAGTCTCAATCCCTCGTTTCAATCCTCAAGCGGGCTAATGACTGTTCCGGCGTACCAACGTGGTTGTGATGGCATAATGACCCGAAGGCTGCATGATGATCGCAAGGGTCATCACTACCATAGACGAGTACCGTCTGGTACAAGAATGGTTGCGTTCCTGGCTTACCCTTCTCTAGAATAGAACTAGTGAGGGTAATGTTCTGTAACAAATTGCGCCTAAATTCTTAGGGATGTGATTCGGTCGATGAATCGGCGCTGGGCGCGATAAATCGGGCCCCTACGGTTGTTTGTTGTTCATGTGCTTCAGGGGGATGGCATGAAACGGTTCGCAGGCAAGCGGCGCAGAGTGCTTCTAGGTCTGCTCTTCAGTATGGTGGTCGGCATCCTGGCTTACTGGCGTCGTGCGCTGAATAAGAGCGGTGCGGTGGGGGCGATTATTACAGGAACCACGACGGTTGGGCTAGGAGGATGGCCATGGGGGCTGGCGCTGATCTTTTTCTTTGTGTCTTCGAGCGCTCTTTCGCATTTCCGGGCGCGGGAAAAAGCTCATACTGCTGCTGATAAGTTCAGCAAAGGCTCGCGGCGCGACATCCTGCAGGTGGCGGCAAATGGCGGGCTTGCGACGCTGCTCGCGGCATGGGCTGGATTCACACGCTCGGACTCGTTGCGCGGATTGTTGCGAGCAGGATATGCCGGGGTGCTTGCCACAGCTACAGCGGATACATGGGCGACCGAGCTGGGCGTGCTGAGCAAGCAGCAGCCGCGCTTGATTACGAGCGGGAAGCGGGTTGCGCCAGGGACATCGGGTGGTATCACCTTGCTGGGTACGGGAGCGGCTATGCTGGGCGCGCTGGCCCTGGGGATGGTTTTCTGGATTCTCCAGGGGTGCCGGCGATCACTGGCTTCGCTGCCAATTGTTGCCTTGATAAGCGGGATGGTGGGGAGCGTGGTAGATAGTTTGCTGGGGGCGACGGTGCAGGCAATGTATTACTGTCCTGTATGTGAGGCGGAGACGGAACGGCGTATCCATCGTTGCGGGACGGTGACCAGGCCTTTGCGGGGCATTTCCTGGTGCAATAACGATGCCGTCAATCTAGCGGCGACGCTGGCCGGCGGACTCGCTGCCATGGTACTACAAGCGGGTTTCCACATGCCGAAGAAAGGATAAGTAATTATGAATCCCTTTTCTCGGAGAATTACTCGGAAATGGCGGCCTGGTCAGGCAGCAATCGATGGCCTTCTTGCGACGGCCGTATATAGCATCGCCATGGAAGTTGATATGGCGATTACGGGCAATCGTTACAGTGATGTGCGCTTTATTCAGGGCTTCATGGGAAAGAGAGCGTGCGAGCAGCAGCGATTTCTTCTACTCGCCTGGGTGATTCATTTTCTTAATGGTGTTGCTCTAGCGGAAATCTACGCGGCGGTTGTCAAGCACCTGCTTCCTGGCCCGGATTGGTTACGAGGCGCTCTGTTTGGTGAGTTATTTCTGGCATCGGCGTGGGCGTTCGTTCCGCTGGTTGACAAGTATCACCCCTTTATCAAAAGCGGGGAGCTGCCAAAGCTTGCTACACCTGTTTCTCTCGTACAAAATGTAATCCGGCATCTGATCTTTGGCCTGGTGCTTGGTTGGTTGCATCATGATTGAGACGAATTTCAGATTGTGCTAGATCAGGTGGCGCAGCAGGTCGCTCACGATTGGCAGGTGATAATCTTCCCGGATAAAGGCCATGATCATGAGCCAGACCCACAGGATGATGCTTACCCACCAGAGAGCAGAGAGCAGCAGGCCGAGGCCAGCGCCGATCAACCAGCCCAGGAGAGGAATCCAGGCCAGGGACATTTTTAACATGCCGGTCAGGAACATGAGGATTGAGAGTATGCCGAAGGTAACTATTGACTGGGCGGCGTGCCAGCGGACATGGCGATTTTTCTCGATGAAGAAGAGGATCAGGCCCGAAATCCAGCCAAAGGCGTAGGCCAGGACACGCTCCCAGCGTTCATCGAGTCCAAGCGTTGTCGTTCTGTTCATCATAGTGGCACCTCGTTTCAGAGCTGTGTGGACGCGAGGGCACAAGGACAAGGCGCAAGGCCCTCACAGGTTTCTCTGCACGTTCTATCACCTATACGTAGGGATAGGAGAGATGTTGCAGGGTTCCGGTGCGAGGATGGAACTTGCCTGGGTTGGATGGGTTGCCGTATAATGGGGAAAGAGAAACTATGCGAGAAAAAATTCTCAGGAGGCTGTGATTGCTATGTCGCAATACTTGCCTGCTTTGCAGGTTCCGATTGATACAGTTTTTCTTTCAGACCTGTTTGGTTTTATCCTGGCAATGGCTGTAGCAATTTTTGTGGCATTCTGGATAGGTATGGTGATGAATCGCAGGGCCATGGTGCTGGGAACGTTTATTGGCGGTGTGATTGGTTTCCTTATCATTCTCGGCTGGCTCGGTACGCTGATTTATACGACTCCGTATCCGGGCGCAGAAGGCAACGGCGTCTCGATCTTCTTTGGTTCCTTCCTGTTCAATTCTGCGCTTGGCCTGGCCGGTGGGATTATTCTCGACTTGATTGTGACCCGCAGGAGGAGAGCGGAGTACCGGCGGCGCGAGCCGGTGCATGAATAGCACACAATAGGGCCTCAGCAGCAATGTTTTATCTCTTGCACGGTGATGATGAGTTTACGCTGCGCGAGCATGTGAAAAAGCTGCGCGGGCAGGAAGATTTTGCGTATAACCAGGATACATACTACGGCGGTGAGGTCGATCTGGCGACGCTCACCGCTACCTGTAATACGCTGCCTTTTTTGACGAGCCGGCGCCTGGTTGTGCTCGAAGGCCTGCCCAGGAAGCGGCGAGGGGAGAGCGCGGATGCCGGGTCGAATAAGGATGAGGCTACCGTGACGACTCCAGGGAAAGACGGCAGCGGCAAGGCTAAAAAGAGCAACAAAAAGAATGGGAAAGGCGGGACGGAATCACGAGCGGCTTTTGAGAAAGGGCTGGCCGAGGCTATTCCGTATATGCCCGATTCGACCGTGCTGGTTGTGCTGGTGGACGAGGTTCTGGAGGAGAGCAATCCCCTGTACAGGGCGGCAGAGCGGCATGGCAAAGTAATGCTATGCAGGCTGCCAAAAGGGGCGGCGCTCGAGAGCTGGATCAGCAAGCGGGCGAAGAGCATTGGAGTGAGCATTCAGGAGGATGCTGCCAAGCTCCTGGCGAATTTTATCGGGAGCCAGTTGCGGCTGCTGGCCAACGAACTGGATAAGCTGGCGACATATGTTGGCGAAGGCGGTGTGATTACGGTAGAAGATGTGCGCGCGCTCTCGGCACAGGTGCAGGAGGCGCGCGTCTTTGACCTGACCGATGCCCTGGCCCAGCGTAATCGCAAGCAGGCCCTGGATATCCTGCACGATCTCCTCGTAGATGGCGAACCACCGCTCAGGCTGCTCAGCACGATCACCTCGCAGGTGCGCTCGCTCCTGCTGGTGAAAGAACTCTCACAAAAAGGGATGCGATCGGCCCAGATTGCATCGGAGATTGGGCTTGCGCCATTTGTGGTGGAGAAGGCGCTGCGGCAAGTGGGAAAGTTTACGCCTGCCCAGTTGGAGGGAGCGTACCGGCAATTGCTGGCGACGGATGCCGCCTTGAAGCGCAGCCGCATGACACCGGAGATGGCGCTGGATTTGCTGGTGGTGGGATTTGGGCTCTGATCAGGTTTTGTATTTATTTGCATTATACCATAGAGTACTTTCAATGCTAGCGTGGAAGGTACAAACGGGCGGTGACAAAGGCCCGTATTGGATTGGTCTTTCCTTCTAGCAAAAAAGTGGGACGTATCCGGATCGGTCGCCGAACTGGTTTGACAGCGTGGTAAAATGAAAAGAGGAGGTTATAGAACGAGCCCAGTTTCTATTATTGCCGGGCGTGCTGCTTATACCCCCTTAGAAATAGCCTCAGACCGATTTTAGCACGATAGAGGCCGCTATGTAAGCAAGTGGGAAGAGGTAGAGGAGGAGGCGGCATGGAACAAATTCCTGAAGATGTCGCTGGAAATACAAGAACGGGCCAGGCAATTCTCGTAGAGGAACGCCCTGCTCTCGAGGAAAGCAATGTTAGCCTCACTCATGCTAGCGTCACTATCGAGCACGAGCCTGGTAAACTTTTTTACATTCTCAAACGGCTCATTGATATCATCCTCGCGATTATCGGAATTCTTGTGATGCTGCCGGTGTTCCTCATCATTGCCGTCTGTATCAAGCTGGAAGATGGCGGGAGCATTCTCTATTTTAGAGAGATTATTGGGCTTCATCAAGAGCGCTTCTTTGCTCTCAAATTTCGCACAATGATCCCTGACGCGGATGATTACCTGCGAAGGCATCCTGAGCTCCTGCGAGAATACCAGGAGACGATGAAGTTGAGGTATGACCCTCGTGTGACCAGGGTCGGCAAATTCCTGCGCAGGACAAGCCTGGATGAATTCCCGCAATTGTTCAATGTCTTAATCGGGCAGATGTCGCTTGTTGGCCCACGTATGATCCATCCGTCTGAGCTGCCTCGTTACGGCGAATATGCGCAGAAGCGGCTCTCGGTGAAACCAGGGATGACGGGCCTGTGGCAGCTCTATGGGCGCCAGCATGACTCAATGGAGATACGCATTGCGCTGGATATGCAATATATTGACGAGCGCTCGCTGCTCCTCGATCTCTCGATCCTGTTAAAGACGTTGAAGGTGCTCATCATTCATACGGGAGTCTGAGCAACCTTGAAGTAGACCTCTCGCGTGAGCCGGGCAGTTTCTTCCCAGGAGAAGCGAGCTGCCTGGATGCGCCCATCAGCGATCAGGCGCTGGCGGAGCGCCTCATCTTGCCAGACCTGCTGCATGGCGCGGGCGATCTCTCCAGCATCGAGCGCATCCACGAGCAGGGCCGCATCTCCGGCAACTTCCGGTAGTGAAGAACTGTTGGCGGCAATTACCGGGCAGCCGGCGGTCATAGCTTCGATGATGGGCAGGCCAAACCCCTCGTATAACGATGGAAAGACAAGACAGAGCGCCATCTGGTACACTGCGATCAGGTCTTGATCAGGAATGTGCCCCAGGAAATGGACGCTCTCCTCGAGAGATGTCATATACTGCAAAATATCGTCGCAATTCCACCCCTTGCGTCCTACAATCACCAGCTCAGGGCATGCGCTGCCGCACGCCTGTCTCAACCGTACATACGCGTCGAGTAATGTGGGCAGGTTCTTGCGCGGCTCTATTGTAGCAACGGCCAGGAAGTAGGCGTCCGGCAGGCGGTAGCGGGCGCGTACTACATGCTTTTCTGTTTCGCTGGTGGGTACACCAAACTCCGCCCGCCCGGCGCCAGGCGCAACGGAGATTTTCGGCAGGTAGCGTTCTCCCAGGATGCACCCGATTTCTGATCTGGCATGTGTTGAAAGGGTAACAATATGAGCGCATGTGCGCACGCCGCGCGAGAGCAGTGTGCGGAAATAGAGGCGGCCGTGTAACGTTTGCGCCTGTGGATAGCGCCATGGCCCGGCATCATAAAAGGTCATGACCGTTGGCGGGCTGAGCAGCCGTACATATGGCGGTGGAAAGGCAGGATAATGCATAATGTCCAGGCGCAGGCGCGGCAGAATCGCCGGGAACCAGAGCTGCTTGCAGAGCAACTCATTGCTTGTTGGACAAATAACAGCCTCGAAAGTGTGCTGGAGCGGCACAAAGTCTGGATGCACTTCACGGGCGAAGAACAGCACGTAATCGATAGCCGGGCGAGCGCATGGAGCGTTATGACAAGGGTCGTTAGGGGAAGCAGGGCGAGCGCAAGGGTCGCCCCTACCCTCGTTTTGCGGCAGCAGGAGGAGATGTTTCGCCATCTCGGCAGTATAGCGGAAAATGCCAGTTGGCCGGCGCCAGATGCCGGTGAGATCGATGCCTACGCGCAGTCGTTTCATTGGTATCAAAACACTCCCCTGAACAATAGTACCTCTTTACAGTATACATGCCTATAAAATTTGTACAAATCCCTATAATGCTATTAGAGGATGGTAGTGTTTGTTGAAGGAAGGGGGTTGGGATACTGATGGCAGAGGGAAGCTCTTCACTTGTAGGGGCCCGATTCATGGGTCCCTTATACCGCCGGTCTTTGCCACCCACAGCACAGGTGATCGCCGTCATCGTTTATTTATTGCTGAATATAGGATGTCTGTCGCTGATGACTATTTCGCCCGTGCTGGGTATCATAGGCGTGGCTGTGATTAATCTGCTCATATTTCTCTTTTTATGGCCCCGCTGGGTCGTTCCTTTGTACGTACTGGTAGCGGGGCCTAGTGTTACAATCCCATTTGGCACGACAGGGATATTCTCAAGGTTCTACGCAGGTACCCTGCTGCTGGCTTTGCTTATAGTGATTGGATGTGTACATATATTAGCTTTTCAAAGCAAATCTAAGCCCGCCTTTTCCCCAGATAGAGATTCTTTGCTCCCAGCCAGTCTCATAGTTCCACTGCTTGCAATAGTGCTTGTTGGGCTAGCCTCGATTGTCTACTCATGGCTGCATCCAGACCCGCAAGTAGTGTATTCATTCCGGCATGCTGATGTACCTGTGATCCTCGTAAATGCTATGGAGATGGCGCTACTACTTGGTTTACCTCTCCTATTAATGGCCCTGCCTGGCCTCATCCAAACTATGCGTGACATTCAGCTGGTAGTGAGGGCATTTATCGGCATTGGCTTGCTCTACGCTTTGGGGACCATTTTTGCAGCGCCGCTTGGTCTCTACTCCAACGAAGTAATTCTGGGTAATGTGCGCCCGCAGGTTTTCGGCCAGGTTTCCAGCGCTCTCGGTATGCTGCTTGTACTCTTCGTTTGTATAGCCCTGGGTAAGGCTTTTTATGCAGAGACGCGCATAGCAGCTTCCTGGTACTACCTGTGTGCGCTCATCTTTAGCATTGCGGTCATCATGTCTTTAGGGCGTGAGTCATGGCTCTCTCTAGCCTTATCGGTGCTGGTGATGATCAGCGTTCGTACTAAAAATATATCCGTTCTATCTATTGCGGTCGTGTTCCTGCCCTTGCTGTTTATTCCAGGTGTGACCGACTTTTTCAACCCGGACAAGGTGTATGGTATTGATCGCCTGGTCATGTGGAAAGATGCTATCGCTATCTGGCAGCAGCATCCATACTTTGGTGTTGGAGCAGGCAACTACCAGTTTTTTGATATTACCTATGGTACCGATGTGGGAGGATTTGCTCACAACCAGCTTCTCGAAGTACTTGCAGAGATGGGCATACAGGGCCTTTTCTGCTTACTGTGGAGTATTGTGGCTATAGGGCGATTCGCTTTCCGGCGTTTTCAACTTGCTAGGACATCGCAAGGGAAAGCCATCACTATTGCTTATATCGGCTGTTACGTAGCATTAATCTTAGGTCTGTTCTTCGGAGATTCCTTCCTTCCTTCGGTCGCCGTTGCCGGTGGGACATATGCAATGATATGGATTTCATATTTCTGGCTCCCGCTCGGATTAGTACTTGTTATGCCCAGATGCGAGAAATTCGCATGTGAGCAGGATCTACTCCCCCAGGCGACCGCAAGCAGTACACATAGTGGCGATCGCAAGGGTCGCCAGAGGACTTCTACGCTTGCTATGGGAGGCAGAAGCCAGCTATGAAATTACTGCAGGTTGCCTGGAACTTTCCAGATACCGTTATGCGCCCCTTTGACATGTATTACTTCTACTGGCCAATGCGAGAAGCCATACAGCGCGGTTGGCAGGCAGAAACGCTGACCTTCCAGGTAAATGAATCGCAGCCTGCTCAAGAGATTATTGATGGTATTCGCGTCCGCCGGTGCCCGTGCCCGGCAGGAACACGTAAAGGGCGGCCTTTCTCCTGGCCTTTTATTTCCGCATTGCTGAACACGGACGCGGATATCGTCTACTGTCACGGCTATGGCGAGGGACACAGTGAACTAGCTATACTCCTTGCTAGATTGCGTAGACGTAAAGTGATCTTCGTTCCTCACTTTCATGCTTACCCATCTCGCCGCCCGCTGCGCGAGTGCTACGATAAAATCCTGGGGCATTTATTCTTCAACCTGAGCCACCGTGTGATCGTCTTCACAAATTATACTGCTTGTTTACTGAGAGATTTAGGAGTGGATAAGAAACGGATACATGTGATTCCGCATGTATCACGGCCAGAAATCTTTGCAGGCTCATCCGATGAGCGAGAAGCAGGGAGCTTGTTGCGCGAAGCGGGCGTAACAGGCGAGCCGTTGATTCTGGGCGTTGGGCAGTTGATTGAACGGAAGGGCTGGGAGTATACAGTACGTTGCCTGCCAGCCATCATCGCACGCTTCCCGGGAGCTAAGCTGTTGATCCTCGGACCATCCCAGCCAGCGGAGCCTGCATTTCGCCGGCACCTGGAACAATTAGCTACAAAGTTGGGTGTAATTGATGCCATCCAGATTTTGCAAGATAATCCCCCAGAGCTTATACGAGATGCTTACCGTGCGGCAACAATCTTGACGCATCCTTCATTTGTCGAAAGTTTTGGTATGGTGCTGTTGGAAGCAATAACTGCTGGTGTTCCTGTGGTAGCTCATCGTGGTACCGGCATTCCTTGTATCATTGATGATGGAGTAACCGGTTATGTGGTAGATGTACGCGATACACAAGCCTATACTTCAGCGCTGCTTGCGCTACTGAGTGATCCTGCATTGCGCCAGCGTATGGGAGCGGAAGGTCAACGGCAGGCTATAACACGTTTTAAGCAAGCTAAAGTGGCGGAGCAGTTGTTTACGGTGTTTGCGGATGTGCTTGGTATCGATCGCCCTGTCTAAATAGGAGGAATGAATGAAAATTGCTATGGCCCATTCTCGCTTCATCTGGGCTGGAGGAGCTGAACGGTTTGTGGTTGAAGTCAGCCAAAGACTGGCGGCCAGGCATGAAATTACTATCTACACGAGTGAATATATCCCTGCTAATAGCTATCCAGGTCTGGCCGCGTTCCCTATTGTTCATATCCCTAAGTGGCAATGGGCTACTACGCACCTTAAAGAGGATATCATTTTTACCAATACTCATAGCCCTAACCTCCTTGTTTACCGCAATAAGCATGTCGCGTATTGTTTTCACTCGTTCCTGGACGATTCTGCCACCAAGCGGCCTGATGTAGTTTTACAGCGATTCCTGGATAAGGAGACCATGAAGCGCAATCAACGTATTATTGCTTACAGTAAGTTTGCCGCTGCTAAATTCGAGGCCTCGTATCGGCGAGCAGTAACCGACATGCTCTACTACGGTGTTGGTCCTGATCTCTTCAACCTGCCAAGCAAAACGGGAGATTATGCTCTTTATCTAGGTAGAATTGACCCTGGCAAAGGACTTGACCGGCTCGTGGCATGGTGGCAATCTATTGACTATGATCTTCTAGTGGTTGGTAGTGGAGACCCGGCCTATGTTCGCTCGCTCAAGCAGTGCAATAACCCACGCATCACCTTTTTAGAACCAGTATTTGGTGAGGAATTGGCAAAGACGTATCAGAACTGCCGCTTTTTCGTCTTCCTGCCCTATGCTGAAGCATTGGGCATTGTTGCCCTGGAAGCTATGGCAGCAGGCAAACCGGTTATTGCGGCGAATGCAGGAGGGCCTACGGAAACGATTATCCATGGCAGGACGGGATTTCTCGTCAGTTCGGAAGAAGAATTCCGCCAGGCAGTTACCTGCCTCATCACCTCTGACAAAACCTGCCAGGATATGGGGGCAGCCGGTAGACAACATGTTCAGCAGTTTACCTGGGACAATGTTGCCATGCGGATAGAGCAGATTGCGCAGGAAATGCTTGAAAGCTGAGTATTATCTTCGACTGCGGGCACTGCGAGCGAAGACCTCTTCATACACAGCAAGTGTCTCTGCTGCTGTCTTGTGCCAACTGAACTGTTCTGCACGTTTCAGGGAACGCTCACAGAGGTCAGCTCGTAGCGCCTGGTTTGTGAGAACAGCATACATAGCGTCAACCAGCGCCTGGGTATCGTCGGGATCCAGGCTGAGCGCAGCATCCTCCACCACTTCAGGCAGCGAGGTGCGGTTGGAGCAAATAACTGGTGTGCCACATTGCATAGCCTCAAGTGGCGGGAGCCCGAATCCTTCGTGTCTAGAAGGATAGACGAACACTTCGGCCCCACTATAGAGAGCAGCTTTATCCCTCTCTTCAACGAAACGGCAAATCACGCGATCAGCTACACCCAATTCTGCAGCGACCGGACGCGGATCAGGATAGAGTGGCCCATTCTGCTTGTCTGTATCGCCTGCAATAAACAATTGCAGGTCAGGATCAGCGAGTCGATGGTAGAGCTGGGCGAAGGCTCGTACAAGCTGTGGAACATTTTTACGTTTATCCAGGTTGCCGATATAAAAGATATAGCGTTCGCCTAACCCATAGCGTGCACGTGCTTCTGCTCGCAGATGAGGGTCAAGAACTGGATAGCAGTTATCTCCTGCAGCCAGATAGGTCACACGAACGCGCTCGGAAGGAAGGCCTGTCGCATCCATAATTTCTTGCTTAGCATAATTTGAAAACGTAAGAACCATAGCCGCTTTTTTATAGATTGCTTGCATTCTCAACCTTCGAGAAACCTTTGAACGTGAGCGGTACTCGGGCAGGAGATAATACATCGCATCTGGAAGAGTAAGGATGGTCGGTACTCGTGGAAACAGCGGCATACTGAGAAATGGAGAGTGGAAAACATCAGCCTTCGCTTGCAGGGCTGCCGCCTGGCTACTCCATTGTTCCCACATAAAATGTTTCATTTTTTCATTATGCTCAGCCCAGGCAGGCACAGCATATACTGAATGCAGTAATGGGTGGTGAAAACTCTCAGGCGCATTTGAATCTGGACCCAGGAAGACATATTCGTTCTGTTTGTCAATCTCGACCAGGGTATCGCCCAGGTGTATAAGATATTGACCGAGGCCCCCTGAAGGGAACTTAAAATTGTAAGCATTGATGGCAATTTTCATTACCATACCTCTATTCGCAAATTAAGCACGCGAATGTCGTACCTTCAATATGGCGAATATTGGCAAAGCGAGGATCAATGGCCTGCAAGTAGTTGATCACCTTTAAAACTGAGGGAGACACCGGGTAATCGTGCCAGAGGATGACACCTTTTCCATTCCGCAGCAACGTAATTGCCTTGTAGGAATCGTTCAGAGCATAATCATAGGTATGAGAACCATCAACAAATACAAAGTCAATTTTGCCCTGATATGGTGTGTAATCGAAAGTAGCAGAATCGCCGTATAATTGCTGAATTTTGTACTCCCACTCCGTGCCACGATAACGCGCACCCGACGTTTCTTTGTCAACCACACCGAGATCTGCTGGATTGAGCGGGAACAGCGTACTGTCAATCTGCTCGCGAGGCAAATCCAGGGTATATATGACAGCATCATCAGGTGTATTGGCCGCCATATTGAGTGTCGTACGTCCATCGAATGTTCCTATTTCAAAGCATGTAGTTGGCTGAAACGTCTGAAGGAGTTCTACAAGCACAAACAGTTCCTCAAAGCTTACATTTCCGGGGGCCATAGCCTGTTCGCAAAGGCGTAATGAAACCGTATTAGATACGAGTGAAGCAATTGCCACTGGCGGAACAAATCGCTGCTTGAAAAGTTGCGGGCATACCAGCAGCCAGATAGTATAGATCAAAGCGCGAGACTTCTTCCGAAATAAGCCAATCGTGAACAGGTACAGGCAGGCCAATTCCGACGGGAAGAGATGCTCAAAGAGATAACAAACTTTTTGGTACAATACACTTCCTCGAATGCCGGAGAATGTCTCTTTGATTACCAGGTTTTCTCTAGCTGCTTTTCTTGTGATGCTACGAGCCATTTTTACCTCCAAAATTTTCTATTACTTTCCATAGTACTTGTTGTTGCAAGCGAGCGGCCGCTTTATTTAGAACAGCATTGCTTTACATGTTCTACTGAAGTTCCCAACCCTTATAAACAATGAAGGATTTAGTCAAACCGAGGAGTTTCTCTTTGTAAATCTTCGCTCCAGGAAAAAGCTCCTTTAGCTCTTTTTCTGTAAGGAGTCTGATTTCTTGCACCGCCTCTAACGCTTCTTGTTTATTTGTGATTTTTCCTCTCCATCCCAAATTAAAATGGGCGACAAGAAATACTCTCAATTTCACGGGGAGAAACTGAAAAAAGGGAAATAGGAAGTGAGGTTCAATGGGGAAGTAGCGATTAGGCGTCTGGACATAGTACCTTTCACCTACGCGCTGCACCTCTTCGGCCATTTGACGTTGTTGGGCGTAGGTTCCAACATGCTCAATGACTGAGTTTGAGAAGACGATCTGGAACTGTTTCTCACCGAATTCCCGCATATCTCGCGCGTCACCTACTATACTAACCAGGTTAGGATACAATACCTCGGAAGGTGATATATTGTACAAGACGATCTTTGCGTCTTCTTTAATTAATCCTACTATCTCCCAAAATCCTTGTTCTCCACCAACGTCAAGTATGTTTAATGGCCTGGGAAGCTCTGAGATGAGAGAGGCAAAAAGCGCGATGCGCTTCTTGCGCATTTTTCTGGCAAACGCGGCCTGGACTTCCACTAATTTACGTTTAGGTGATGTTCCCGATAGGTTTCTGGCATATTTGCCGGTTGTCTCCATAACGATCCCTCTCCCGGGAAACTATACTACTTACCACAAAGGAGCTTTATTGAAGGTCTGCTTCCTCTAAAAAATTTGTTTTGCTATTGAACAGCTTTGGGCGATAGCTGCCCGCCAATAGTTCAATGTCTGTTCAAGGGCAGAGTGTATATCAATGGCAGGCTTCCAACCGGTGTGGGCATGCAGGCGAGAAATGTCAGCGACAAGCAACGATACATCGGCGGGCCGCAGCAGTGCGCTATCTGTTTGCACGTGAACAGATAGCGTTGAGTGAGCCAGGAGCAAATCCAGGATCTCTCCGATGGAATATGCTCGCCCTGAGCCGATATTATATGCCTGTCCCGCCTGCCCATACTGGGCGACGGCCAGATAGGCTCGCACGACATCTTCTACCGGCAGAAAATCTCGCCGTACCTGCAGGTTGCCGGCCGTCATCACCGGCTCACTTTGTCCTGCTTCAATCAAGGCGATCTGCCGTGCGAAATTCGCTACGACAAATGCTGGATTCTGGCGAGGCCCAAAAGCATTGAATTGACGAACGCACAGAACCGGTAGCCCATAAGCCACGAAATATTGATAGCCATACAGCTCCTGCGCCGCTTTCGCGACTCCATACGGGTTGATAGGCCGTAATGGGGTTTCCTCGCGGATGGGATTCTCTTCTGGATCGACCCGGCCATATTGTTCTCCGGAACCTACCAGGACGATGCGCGGTGAGAGATGTTCCGCTCGTATGGCCTCGAGCAGGCAGATTGCGCCGCCGGCATTGATGCGCAGAGTAGCTGCCGGGTCGGCCCAGGATGCTGCTACCGATGACTGAGCCGCGAGGTGGAAGGCGAGATCCGGTCGCGTTTCCGCCACTATATTGCGCATCTGTTCTGCATTCGTGATATCGGCGACGAAGGGTGTAATATCTTGCACACGAGCAGTGGCGGAAGGCGATAGAGGATGCCTGCACACGCCAGATAGCTTTGCTTCGGGATACGCGATGCGACACTGTTCGACGAGATACCCGCCTACAAAGCCCGAAAAGCCTGTAATGAGAATACGTGATGGTGCTGGATTTTCCATGCGCCTGTCTCCTATCTGTCTAGCTTAGGCGAAGATCGCAGCATAGCTCTGTTTGACTTCTGACGCAGCGCGCTGGAGATCGCTCTCAACCATCATCGCAACCAGTTGCTCAAATGTCACTTTAGGATACCATCCCAGTTGTTTACGCGCTTTAGCAGCGTCGCCGATGAGCCGGTCAACTTCCGCCGGCCGGAAGAGCCGTGGGTCTATTTCCACGTACTGTTCCCAGTCGCTGATGTCCACATGGGCAAAAGCTGTTCTCACAAAATCCCGCACGCTGTGCGTCTCGCCGGTAGCAATCACGAAATCTTCGGGCCGTTCTTGTTGCAGCATCAGCCACATGGCTTCTACATAATCACCTGCGAAGCCCCAATCGCGCTGCGCATCGAGATTGCCCAGCGCCAGTTTGTCCTGCAAACCCAGTTTGATACGTGCAACGCCGCTAGAAATCTTGCGAGTGACAAACTCGTGCCCGCGCCGGGGGGATTCATGATTGAAGAGAATGCCAGAACAGGCAAACATATTGTAGCTTTCACGGAAGTTCACTGTAGTCCAATGTCCATAGAGCTTGGCAACTCCATAGGGGCTGCGCGGATAAAACGGGGTAGACTCATTCTGAGGAATGGCCTGCACTTTGCCAAACATTTCACTGGTTGAAGCCTGGTAGAAGCGAATGGGCCAGTCGCAGAGCCGGATAGCCTCTAATATGCGTGTGACGCTGACCGCAGTATACTCAGCGGTCGCGACCGGCTGGTGAAACGAGTTGCCCACAAATGACATAGCTGCAAGGTTATACACTTCATCGGCACGTGAGTAACGGAGCGCGCGTATCAGCGAGAGCTGATCGAGCAGGTCTGCGTCGATCAGTTCAATGTCATTCAGCAGGTGGCGAATGCGTTCACCGCTAAATGTGCTGGTACGACGTATCGTACCATAGACTTGATAGCCTTTTTCTAGCAGAAATTCTGCCAGATAACTACCATCTTGACCGGTAATCCCGGTAATTAATGCGTTGGGCACAACAGCTACCTCCCCTCCCAGGGCATGAATGGTTTTTGTCCGCCTTGAACAACTCTTCAGCAAGCCGTTGCTTGGTGCATGATCTCACCAATCATACCTGCCTCTTTCTTCCTACCCTGGCGAGTACAGCATCAAACACCATTATGTCCTCCTTGCTAAAGCGCAATAACGCCAGTACCAGCGCATAAACAAGTATGAACGTAATAACCAGGCCACATGTCCCGAATATGGCATGGTATCCATAGCCGGTAGGAATAACGTGCAGGAGCAAAAAGCCGGCCATGCTCGCAACTCCAGCCGCTGCTACGGACTTGAGCATATCCCAGCGAAATGTAAGCATCTTTAAGATCAGATAGGCCTGGATAAAATAGGCGATGTTCAGGATGATAACCGCCAATGCCGCTGCTACAGCCGCACCTGTGACATTGAAACGAGGCACTAAAAAGAAAGCCAGCCCTATATTAACGATGATAGTTGCTGCGGTATCAACTAGAATAATGCGCGAATGACCCGTTATCAACAGGAGACTCCCCGCTAAACCTGCTATTGCATTCACGAGGTTGCCAAAGGAGAGAATAATCAGCACAGCGCCGGCAGCAGTGTATTCTCTGGAGAAAATGCTGAGGACGGCATCATGAAACACATAGAAGCAGAGAAATATAGGCAAGGTCAGAGAGAACGACCATTTCGTGACTACCTTCGCCAGGTTCGCGAGTTGTTCGTAATCACCGCGAGCATAATATTCGGCGATCAACGGTGAGAAGATGGTATTGAGTGCATAAAGCGGCATAAGGACAAATGTGCTGACGCGGTCAGCAGCAGCATACAGTCCAACCTGGGCGGCGGTCGTGAAGGCAGTGAGAAAGAGTACATCGGTGGAATTCATCACATTCTGTATAAGTGTGTAGAGAGACATCGGCAAGGCAAAACGCAACCATGTCTTTGGTTCAAATCTGGGCCTGACATCAGAGACAAGGTGTCTCGAAGCTTTGCGCAAAAGGATATGTCCTGTGATGACGGAAGCGAGAAAGCCACAGATGGTAGCGAGGATCAAAGCTTCCAATCGTAAGCCAAGGAGATAGAATGCTCCTATGAAGGCCAGGGTTAGTCCTGGCTGGATCAAGCGGTCTACATATACCTTCCACTTGATGGCTTTTAACGCTTGCAGGCCACTGGCAAGGACGAGTTGCAGCGCAATCAGGGGAATGAGCAAGGCAATCTCTTTAAGTGGAAGTGCATACGCATCTTGATGATAAACCAGGTGTGCTATGACTGTGGAAGATAGATAGAACAATGCGCCACAGAGCAGGCCCGAGATAAACGTCATCCATATCACGAAACGAATCAGGCCAGCAGCAAGACCACGCTCACCTTTCATGCGGTAAGCAGGGAGGAATCGCACCATTGTGCTATACAGCCCTAACTGCGCGATAGAGCCGGCAATTAGCACAGGAGTGTAGACCGACATGTAGGTCCCATAGACGCTTTCTGAGACTATGTTGGTCATGACGACATTTGTCACATAGCGCAGGACGGCGAACGCGAGATCGCCGGCCCCAGCAACGGCGGCTCCAGCAGCAGTGCTGGCTAGATCTTGTGGCTGGGCATCTGGCGTTGCTCGTATGACAGGTATTTTAAAGGTCATCTGGCTGGCAATGTCCCCGGCGTTCCAACTGTGGAAGAGATCTTGCTGCCAGATATCTTTCGCAGGGCTTAGAGCGGGCATGGGAGCTGTACTAAGGCGCGAGATATGTGCTCGTGATACCTGTTCCCATAGCGGGTCGGGCAGCGATGGTAAAGCGGGCAAATGCGCGCTATCGCTTTGATCTGAAAGATGCGCCTGAGTAGTATTTCTCATGCTGGACCCGGTCATAGTTCGCCATGAATTCAACAAGTTTCTCCTGATTCCCAACTTTTTAACAGGTTCCTTCTGAAGAACATTGTACTCAAAAGGAAAAATTGGGTCATTTTTCATAGATAAATGTATTTATTTTTCTCTCTTTTTTCTCTAAATACAATGACTTTTAGAGTTATTCACAAGAATGGGATTGTGAATGTGGAAAGGTGGAAGGAAGAATTGTGATTGACCACTATCGAAAATTGCTGTTGAAACGCTGGCAACTGATCGTTATCTGTTTTGTCGTCATTGGCCTGGCCGCATTTATTGTCAGCAAAATGATCACACCAATGTATCAAGCGACGGCCATTGTGCAAGTTACTGTGAGTTCAAACAGTAATCAGGCGGATATCAATGGTTTGCTGGCAAGTGATCAGCTTGTGCAGACAGAAGCGCAACTGGCGATCAGCAATCCTGTGCTGAGCGAGGTGGCCTCACATTATGCCGATCTTTCGCTGGATACGCTGGTGAGTAATGTAAGTACAGCGGTCAAACCCAATACCCAGCTCTTTGAGATCAATGTCCTTGATCCGAGTCCAACGCGGGCTGCCGCGCTCGCAAACGATATTGCCAGGACGTTGATCAAACAACAAATCCAGGCAGCGCAGCAAAACAATGTGCAATCCCAGCAGCAGGTGCAGCAGGATATTAGCAGGACACAGCAGCAAATCGAGAGCGTTTCCAGCCAGTTAGCTAATTTGCGAAAAAATGGGGGCGATGATGGGCAGATCAGCGCTTTGCAAGCGCTATTGAATGGGCTCCAGCAGCATTACACACAATGGCAGTCGTTATTGGCTCAGCTTGAGCTGACGGAAGCAGAGAACAGTAACTTCTTGCACATTGCCCAGGAAGCACAAGTCCCGGTAAAACCGGTACGGCCGAATATCCTGCAGAATACGGCCATAGGATTTTCGATGGGCTTGCTGCAGGGAGTAGCGCTGGCAATACTGCTCGAGCAAGTAGACACGCGCGTTCGCACTGTGGAGGAACTCAAAACGCTGGTCGAATGGCCGGTGCTGGCGACGGTCTGGCGGCCAGAACCATCCAAAAGTACTATCGAGGACCTGATAAATCCGCCGCCGCACAGCGTGAACATCGAGGCCTACCGCATTCTCAGAACCAATCTCGGCTTTTCGCTCATAGGTAAGCCGCAGCAAACGCTGCTGGTCACGAGTGCGCTGCCGAAGGAAGGGAAAACGACGACAGCCGTCAATCTTGCTATTTTCCTGGCGAAGGCCGGGAAGAAAACGCTGCTCATTGATGCCGACCTGCGCCGTCCGGCAATCGGCGAGAAATTGCATATCCCCCCGGACAAAATGGGCCTGAGCAATGCCATCGTGGCCTGCGCCCAATCACCGTTAACCACTCCCAGAACATTCCTGCATCCGGCCAGGCCATTCCCGGTCGATGAATTTTCGCTTGGTGCGTACACGCAGGCGGTAGGGATTCCCAATTTGCTGGTTGTGCCTTCCGGGCCGCTGCCTCCAAACCCGCCGGAGCTGCTTGATTCAAGCGCGATGGAAACGCTCCGGGAAAATCTTGCCAGTAGTGGGGCCCAGGTAGTGATCTTCGACTCGCCTCCCCTACTCGGTCTCTCGGATGCCAGCATTCTTGCCTCCAGGGTCGATGGCATCGTGGTCGTGATCGATATTGAACGCGCCAACCGGAAGAACATCGAGCAGATGAAGACTATCCTGGATCAATCGGGTGGGAAAGTGCTGGGCTGCGTCGTGAATAAGCAGCGACGGAAGCGCAAAGACACCGGCTACTACACCTACTATTACTACCACGAGAGTGAGGGACAGAAGGATGCCCACCCCTCTCGCAAGTCAAAACGGGAGGTAAAGGCGGATGCCGCCAGGGCCAAACAACCGGTGGCAGTGCATGGGGACAGGACATGATGGATTGAAAGGAGACGCTCATCGTGCGCATCTTATTCGTAACGCCTTATGTCCCATCGCGCATCCGCGTGCGGCCATTCAATCTGATCAAATCTCTCTCAACCAGGCATGATATCTCCCTTGTTTCGCTGCTTGTAGATGACTACGAGCGAGAACTGGTCAAGGATATAGAAGAATATTGTGTTTCGGTTGATATTGTCGCGTTACCGAAATGGCAAGCCTACATGAATTGCTTGCTGGCCTTGCCAACGCCTGTGCCATTGCGTGTCGCATATTACCGTTCACCCGCATTCACACAGCGCATCCTGGAGGTGATCCACAGGCAGAACATCGATGTGGTGCACGGGGAATTGATCAAGGTTGTGCCAGCCTTACAGGCTGTCCTCGCGCAAGAAAACATACCTGTGCTCTTCGACTCGGTCGATTGCATCTCGTGGTACCTGAAGCAGGCGCAGCAAACGACGCACAATGTGCTGAAAAAAGCCTTCATTTCCAGCGAGTTATGGAAAATGCAGCGGTACGAGGGAAGAGCCCTGGCCAAATTTGACCGGGTGATCATCAGCAGTGCTTTTGATCGAACGATGTTGGGAAATATTACCGGGCAATTGCATAACATCGAGGTTGTGAGTAACGCTGTCGATGCAGATTATTTTGCCTGTGCACCTGGGCCGCGAGAAACTGACTCGCTGGTGTTCTGTGCCAAATTAGACTACTTTCCTAATGCCCAGGCGATCATCCATTTCTGCAAACATGTCTTGCCTCTGGTATGGCAGCAGCGCCCCCAAGTACGTTTGACTATCGTGGGGAACAATCCGCCGAAAGCTGTATGCGGGCTAGCGGCCGATGAACGCATTACGGTGACAGGCTATGTCCCAGATATACGTCCATTTCTGGGTGCAGCTTCTGTCGCAATTGCCCCGCTGCTGGTCGCGGCGGGCACGCAGTTCAAAGTATTAGAAGCTCTCTCTACGGGAACGCCAACGGTCACAACTCCCCGTTGTTCGCGATCTCTTGGCACAGAGGACGGGGTGCACCTGCTTGTAGCTGAAGAACCCGCAGAGTTCGCGCGAGCCATTATTACGCTGCTGAGCGATCCCCTCTTCGCTGAGAAATTGGGGAGAGCCGGGCGGCAGTTCGTGATCGACCACTACAATTGGGCAGATGCTTCGCATACGCTTGAAACGCTGTACCGCGAGATTGTGCCCATGCCAGATCAAGTCAGGACAGCAGTGAATGCGGCGGCCTACCCGGGCAGCCAGCAATACGGATGAGAATTGTTAATCATACTTAGAGCTTATCCGGAACCCTGGTTCCCACAAGGGAGTCCACTACATCTTCTGGCCCCAAACAAGGGGACATGTAGTGACTCCCCTTGTGGGAGTCAGGCACGGATCGGTTTCCGGATAAGCCTTTTAGGAGGAGCAGGTCTACCCGATGGTAACCCGGACACAAACACGCCTCCCAGATACACTAACTGCCAGGTTCTCCATGCGCGACAAGCGACCTATGCACAAGAGGCCGCGCTGGCTTTTGCCTGTGCTCTGTCTCGCGCTATTGATATGGAGTATCGTGCCATCCGTGATAGGGTATTTCATGTATGCGAAGCTGAATGAGACATATCACCAGGATACTGCTCTGGCGTATACAGGAGCGCATGAACTGGAGACAGGTTTCTCACTCCTGCAAACCCTTATACATGATCCCTTCAATAGGAAAATCGCGAGCACCGCACGGCAGGATTTTCAGGGCGCGTTCACGATCTTTAACAAATTACAAGGCGATCTCGCCCTTATTCCTGGCGTGCTTGATTCGGCTCCCACTCTGGGAACCCGCCTGAGCGCCGCGCGGCATCTCGTGCCGGTAGCGCAGGATGCGGCTGAGGCCGGCATTGCGGGTTGCGCGGCGATCAGCATTCTTACGGCAGGCTTGCACAATCCTTTACATCGAGGATCGGGGCTGATGCCGGCAGACTGGACAGCCCTGAGCCGAAACCTCGAGCGCGTTGCAGCATCGCTGGGCCAGGCGATGGAACTTGTGAAGCAGCTCTCGCCTCAAGACTTGCAGGCCGTCCCTGGGGCGAGCAAGCTCATAGGCGAATTTCATGCCCAGGGGGGGATCCAGCAAGTGATTGAGCAGGCTGGCACACTGATCCCTGTGCTGCCCTCTCTCCTGGGCATTGGGAAACCTTCGTACTACCTGATCGAGGTTCTGGACTCCAGCGAATTGAGGCCGGGCGGAGGTTTTATCGGAAATTACGGCATCATTACCTTGACAGGTGGGCAGGTTACATCTGCGCATGTCATCGATACCTACCTCCTCGATCGCTCGTTCGAACAAAGACATCATATTCCTTATCCTGCTGACTATAAATGGTTTCCGTTATCATCGCTGTGGGGGTTACGCGATTCTAACCTCACTGCGGATTTCCCGACCTCGGCTCGTGACGGTGAGATGCTCTATAGGCAGGAAGGAGGCAGATTCCCGCTCGCGGGAGTGATTGCCATTACTCCTGCATTGATCCAGCAAATCCTTATCCTCACCGGCCCGGTCAGCGTTCCAGAATACCACGAGACAGTGACAGCCCAAAATCTCATCGCTCGTATTCACTACCACCAGCTTATAGAGGAAGCGGCGGGCGGTGATGTCCCTTCAGCCGATGGGTATTCATCAGTGCGCAAGCACTTTACTGCGCTACTGGCACAGGATCTGCTGGCGCGTGTTCGCTCGCTGTCCGGCTCGCTTTTCCCGAAGCTGCTCGGGTTCTTAACAGCTTCTCTCCAGAGCAAGGATCTGCAAATCTACTTCACTTCCAATGCAGCGGAGCGTCTTTTGCAAGCGTATCACGTTGACGATGCGATCCAATCGCCGGTAGGGGATGGCATTTTTGTTGTGGATGCCAACGTTACCCCGAACAAAGCCAACCAGTATATGGTCACCTCGGTAGACGACACGGTAGTCCTCGACCGATCAGGGACTGCGATCCATCGCACAGTAATCCAGTTTACATGGACGCAGGCCGGACTGACAGGCCGTGACTTCTATGGTTCTACACGGTACCGGGGATATCTACGTGTCTATGTGCCACCTGGAAGCGTTTTACAATCCCAGGAAGGGTGGCAGCCACGTGATACGGGCATTGCTTCCGGGAATGCATTCTGGGGAGGCTTTTTTTTCCTGGATTACCCACATACCGGTTCCATTACGCTTACCTGGAAGGCTGAGGGAGCAGCAAAAAAGTACGGGCAGAGCTGGCTGTATCTCTACTCGATCCAGCGGCAGGCGGGTGCGCAGGAGAATATGGACCTCCAGGTATCACTTCCACCATGCTCAACACAAGTTCATACATCTACCGGCATGGTGAACGCTAACCGGCGACAGGTCTATCTTGCGCAGCCATTGCAGCAGAACACAAACGTGAGCATTGGGTATACCTGCCGGGCATGAACATGATCTAGTGGTGCCTGCCAAACCTGGCGTAAGCAGCTTGCGCGAGTATGCCATTCTCATTCAGGCTGCTCCAGGAGCCATCGACCACATTACCGGCATAGTAGTAGGCCATGCCGATATGGTGACTGGCTGCGTAGCTCGAGAGGACAGCATTGTAGTGCTGGCCATCAAGGCAGCTTCCCCACTCGTTTATGATTGCACCGTGGCCATGCTGATGGGCAAAGGCAAACTGGCTGCTGGATTCAACTCCCCAATTCGCCCACATGTAACTGGTTCCCTGTACGCATGGTAGTCCATCCATCTGCCCTGACTTGCCATCATAGATATGCCAGTCGTACACCAGGTTTGGGTAGGACAGATCGGGTACTTCCCCGTCGGTGAGAGGATTCATTGTGTTATTCCAGTCATTACTGCCAAGCACAATCAGCGAGCGAGGATTGATGGAACGAATGGTAGTGATCAGTGTTGTTTGCACCGCCAGCCAGGACGTGGCATTAATATCGTGCAGTTCATTCCAATCGTCGTACAAAATGGCGGGATCATTCTGGTACAGGGAAGCAATACTCGTCCAGAATGCCAGTGTTTGATCAAGCAGATGCCCGGCGTCGAATTGCTGCTGGGGATAAGTGTCATCGATGTCGGATGGCTCTGCTTGCGCAGGGCAATAGGTGATACTGCCTCCGCACGGGGGAATCTGATACTCGTTTGTCCTGTTGAGTAAGATGTAATCCCCGTTCTGTTCTGCCCAGGCAATCAACTGTTGAATCCAGGCACGATAGTCCATCTGCGCATTGGGAACGTACACATCGCTATTCCACCATCCGACATTGAGATTGAGCCGGATGTAATTCATCTTGAACAAACTATTAAACCAGGTCAACCTCTGTGGGGTTAAGCCGGGAAAGCCGCTAACTCCATCGCCATATTCGGTTCCTGAAGTATTAAATCCACGTAAGTCTACGATGCACCCGCGCTCATCCACGATATAACCGGTCCGGCTATCAACATGCAGCCAGGAGAAGTAATAGCTGCCATCAGAGCGTTTGTAGACGCCAGCCTGCTGGCATGCGGCCCCTCTCACCATTACCGGTGACGAGTAGGATGCCTCCTGCGCCGAGACAATATGCGTAGAAAGATGACTGCTTATCAGGATGACAAAAAAAACGCTTAACAGCTTACACGCTCGAAGAAGTCGAGCAGGCCAAGAAATGCTTTGCTTCTCCTAGTGAAGTGGTGATAGTGGATTGCTTGCTAACATAGTAACCCCTTCTACATTCCCACGAGCGTAGCAGAACACAGGATACTGGACTGCTGCATGGAAGCGACATCCATGCATTCACATTAATCTATACAAGTCAGTCTAGCAAGTACAGGTGAAGAAGTAGTGGAGAAGGCATATAAGTAGGGTTGAGAAACAAGCGAGCGCTGTTATGGTTTGATAACGTGGGCTATTGATACCTGCAAATGTATGTTATTGAGCAGGCTAGTAGAATCCAGGTAAGAGCCGTAGTAGTTGCTGGCTCTTTTGTTTAATTGAGTGGGATGTTGTTGTGTCGGAGGGATGGATTGAATATGACGAATGCGGGGCAGAGGAATCTGCGGATCGGGGTGATTGGTTGGGGCTACTGGGGGCCGAAGCTGGCGCGTAACCTGGATAGCTTGCCACATGTAGAGGTGGCGATGGTGGCGGACGCGGATGCCGGGCGGTTAGCCAACCTGGCGATCAGTGAGCCAGAAGTGCAGTTGACGACGCAGGTGGAGGATATCTGGCGCTCTGATGTTGACGGGGTGGTGGTTGCGACGCCGGTGCGAACACACTACCGGCTGGCGAAGGATGCTCTGCTGCATGGCAAACATGTGCTGGTCGAAAAGCCCTTGACATCGAGTGTTATGGAAGCCGAGGAACTGGTAGCGCTGGCGAAAGAACACCAGCGCGTACTGATGGTAGGGCACACCTTTGAATATAATCCGGGCGTGAATGAGCTGCGCAACCTTGTACGCAATGGCGATCTGGGGAATATCTACTGCATTGAGGCGGAGCGGCTCAACCTGGGACTGTACCGCAGCGATACGAATGT
Organism: Chloroflexota bacterium; assembly: GCA_902812455.1. Next base: position 25,003 of record CADDZH010000023.1, read on the forward strand.
GATCTGGGACCTCGCTCCACATGATGTGTCTATTCTCCTCTACCTGCTAGGCAAGAAGCCGGAACAGGTCAGCGTGCAGGCGCGGGGGCACTTGCAGCCGCATATAGAAGACGTGGCGCACCTCGATCTCAGCTTTGCTGGCGGCATGAGCGCGCATATACACGTGAGCTGGCTTCATCCCTGCAAGGTACGGCGCGTGACCGTGATCGGCGACGCGAAGATGGCGGTCTATGACGATACGAATCCGGCGGAGATGCTGAAGATTTTCAATAAGGGGGCCGATGTTCACGCTGACCCCGTCGTATCATATCGCTACGGGGCGATTACTATTCCGCATATCGACTGGATAGAGCCGCTGCGGCTGGAGTGCGAGGATTTTGTGCGTGCTATTCGCACAGGGGAGCAGCCGAGGGCCAACGGTGAGATAGGCCTGGAGGTCGTGCGAGTGCTGGCCGCAGCGCAGGATGCGCTTGAGCGGCAGGCAAGGAAAGCCGTTGTGGATAGACAGGCTGAAGTGCTGGTGGCGGGCACGATGGCGAAAGGTGGATAGACGAATGGCACATATCCTGTTTATCTCGCCCTACTATCCCCCGGAAAAGGGAGCGGCGGCGGTATGCGTGAGCGAAGATGCCAGAGGACTGGTGAAGCTGGGGCATCGTGTGACCGTTTTGACGACAGTGCCAAACTATCCGACCGGGATTGTGCCACCGGAGTACCGGGGACGCTTGTTGCAGTGCGAAGTGATGGATGGTGTGGAGGTTGTGAGGGCGTGGAGCTATACCAGCCCCAATAAAGGCTTCTTGCGGCGTATCCTGGCCCAGTTGTCCTTCGGCTGCCTGGCTCCGCTGATCGGAGGGAAAGCGGTTGGACACCCAGATATCATTATTGTCCAGTCTCCCCCGCTCTTTGACGCAATTGCAGTGCGCACGCTGGCGCGGCTCAAGCGCTGCCCCTTTATCTTCATGGTTTCGGACCTGTGGCCGGAGTCGGCGGTGCAACTGGGGGCATTGCGCAACCCGCTGTTGATTAAACTCTCAGAGTGGCTGGAATGGTCAACGTACCAGCGAGCGAGCCTGGTGTGGGTGGTGACAGAGGGCATCCGGGATCGCTTAGTGGAGCGAGGGCTGGAGCCGGAACGCATCTTCCTGCTGACCAATGGAGTAGATACCGGGCGGTTTCACCCGGTACCGAAGGAGCAGGCGCGAGCGCGACTGGGCTGGGATGATCGCTTTACCATCCTGTACGCGGGGACGCACGGCCTTTCGCATGGCCTGGCGACTGTACTGGAGGCGACGCAACGAATACAGGATCGCCCTGAAATCCATATTGTGCTGGCCGGCGATGGGGCGGAAAAAGCCAATCTTGTGGAGCAGGCACGGCAGCTTGGGCTGAGCAATGTCACGTTTCTTGATCCATTTCCTCATGAGCTGGTGCCCACGTTGCTGTGCGCGGCTGATGTTTGTCTTGTCCATGTGCGCAATATCCCCCTCTTTGAGGGCATGCTGCCCATCAAGATGTTCGAGGCGATGGCGTGTGGCCGCCCGATCCTGCTTGGTATTAAGGGCGAGGCGCGCAGGCTGGCAGAGCAGGAGGCTGGGGCGGCAATGTACGTCGAGCCGGAGAATGTCGAAGCGCTGGCCTCGGCCATGCTCTATCTTTACGAGCACCAGGATTATGCAGAAGCATTGGGGAGGCGAGGACGCGCGTATATAGAAGCCAGGTTTTCCTACGATCACCTCGTGAGCATCCTGGATGAACGCATACGGGCGATGCTGGGCGAGGGTACCGGCATAGAGAGCAGCCAAAGGGAGCTTGTGAGGACTGTGTAAGGCTCTGTTGACGGATGCAACTGGGGGTGTATCGGCGCATCGCCAGGGCAGGATGTGGGGGCAATGGCAGAAGAGGAGACGATAGCAGAGAAGAGGGCGATGGCAGAGAAGAAGGCGATGGCAGAGGCAAGCTCTGCCACTACAGGGCACGGAGGCACGAGCCGGGACGTGGTATGGTAGGGGCGACCGCAAGGGTCGCTCTGGAAGGCATTTGGGGTGAGCAAACGAGTCGAGGCAGAGAGCAGAAAAGTACCATAGCATTTCGGTATATGGTGATAGGTTCTTATACTGGATACTGAATATGAGAATAGGAAGCATCGGGAAGAAGAGGAAGAGGAGGAATGTGAAGTATGCAACCTGATCTCAAGCAGGACCAAGAGAATCTATCCCCGCAAGGCTCAGCCAATGTATTCCCAGGCCATGACGCGATTCCTGTGAGCAAGAGCCGCGTGGGCGCACTTGAAGTTGAGCAGCAAGAGGAGGCGCTTCCCTATCCTGCTGACCGGAGCATGATTGAACGCCTTCGCGTGCAAAAAGCGATCCAGGAACGCGGGATACGCCAGCGACGGCCTATCTCTTCGCACGCGATGTGGCGTTTCTTCCTGCTGGCAGGAGACACCTTCTTCATTGTATTGTTGCTTACAGTGTTCTTCGATCTTATGCTCCATTTCCATGGGGTGCTGGCTGTTCCGGTCTATGCGCTGAACACCTGGAATCCAAAGCTGACCTGGGTTTTACTCGCGCTGTTCTCCTGGAGCGCTGCTATCAATCTCACACGCGCGCAGGAACTGGTCTACGTTTCGAATCGCTTTACCAGCCTGCTGCGTATGGCATTCGCGCTCGTACTGATGCTTATTTTCTGGGGTGGGCTGAGCTGGTTATTTTTCGGCGAGCAGGTGACTTCAGTGCTTGGGATGGAAGCACTTTTCCTGGTCCTGGCGCTTCCGGTGCTCTGTGCCTGGCGGGTCGTGCTCTTTGAATGTATGAGGCTGCCACAATTTCGTACGCGGGCGGTCATTCTTGGTGTGAATGCCGCCGCTGAGGCTGTTGTTCATGCTTTCAAGCAAGTGAAGCGTCCTGATACGGAACTTGTGGGGTATATCAGCGAGCGACTTGAGACAGAGATGCAGAGAGACGGCCTGCCCATTCTGGGGAGTAGAAGCGCCTTGCGCTACCTGGTGAAGAGCGGCCTGATCGATACGATGATTATAGCGTTTGATACGAAAGCGAATCCAGAACTCTTCCAGGAAGCAATAGAGCTGGCACAACAGGGCATCTCAGTTATTCCGATGACGGTGATGTACGAGCGATTAACGGGCAAAATTCCCGTGCAGCACATAGGCGAGCAATGGTATGGGTCGCTGCCGTCGGAGTGGTTAGTATCGCCATGGTATCTCTACTGGCGCAAGGTGATGGACATCGCCTTCGGGCTGATCGGGTCGGCGGCGCTGCTGGCTTTGTTGCCGGTGCTGGGCCTGCTAATTTATCTCGATTCGCCTGGGCCAATTTTTTATAGCCAGGAGCGGGTAGGATACCGGGGGAAACCATTTCGCATCCTCAAGTTCCGATCGATGCGTCCAGATGCGGAGAGCAAGCAGGCTCAATGGGCATCTCAGGCCGATGGGCGAGTCACGCGGGTGGGGCGCTTCATGCGAGCGACGCACCTGGATGAGCTGCCGCAGGTATTGAATATCCTGCGGGGTGAGATGAGTTTGATCGGGCCACGGCCGGAGCGGCAAGTTTTTGTGGATGAACTGAGGCAAGCGATCCCCTTTTACCAGTGCAGGCTAAGCGTGAAGCCTGGGTTGACAGGCTGGGCGCAGGTGAAATACCCATATGCGAGTTCCACGGAAGATGCTTTGAATAAGTTGCAGTATGACCTCTACTACGTGAAGCACCAGTCATTTACCCTGGATATCTTTATTATCCTGAAAACTGTCATAGAAGTATTACTTTTCCGTGGAAGGTAGGACGATAGAGTGGAGGATGGAAGAGTATGACGTTGGAACATTATTGGGCAATCTTGCTGAAGCAATGGAAGTTGATCCTTAGCTGTTTCTTGCTGGCGGGGCTGGGGACGTTTGTGGTGAGCAAGCTGATGACGCCGCTGTATGAATCGACGGCGGTGATACAGGTAGCGATCAATACGGGAAACAACCAGGCTGACTATAACAACTTGCTGGCGAGCGATCAGTTGGTGCAGACAGAGGCGCAACTGGCCACAAGCGCTCCGGTGCTGCAGGAGGTGGCCTCACATTATAAAAATCTGACGGTTGAGCAGTTGTATAAAGAAGCATCCTCGACGCCTACACTGAACACGCAGTTATTCCAGATCACCGTGCTCGATCCGAACCCGGATCGAGCTGCAGCCCTTGCCAACGATATTGCCGCGACATTGATCAAGCAGCAATCGCAAGAGGTGCAGCAAGAAAATAACCGTTCGCAGCAGCAAATCCAGCAAGAACTGGATACTACCAGCAAACAGATCGATGCAGTCTCGAACAAGATAGCTGGTTTGCAGGCAGAGGGAGGGCATCAATCCGAGATTGTTGTCTTGCAGGCGCAGCTCAATAGCCTGCAGCAGCACTATACTCAGTGGCAGACAGTACTGGCGCAGTTAGAATTGAATCAGGCAGAAAATGGGAGCTTCCTGCATATAGCCCAGCCGGCGCAACCTTCGTTCAGTCCAGTGCGCCCCAACGTGCTTCTCAATACAACTATCGGCTTCATGGCCGGCCTGTTCCTGGGGATATTGCTGGCAATTGTGGTCGAACGGCTGGATACTCGCGTGCGCACTCCAGAGGCGCTCAGCGAGTTAGTGGGCTGGCCGGTGCTGGGAACGATCTGGCGCAGCCGTACAGACAGCGGAAGCAGGGCAGAGATGGTTAATCCGCAGGGGCACGATGCGAATGTCGAATCGTATCGTATCCTGCGCACAAATGTCGGGTTTTCAGGGATAGATAAGCCGCTGCATACATTGATGGTGACAAGCGCCATGCCGGGCGACGGCAAGAGCACGATCGCAGCCAACCTGGCAATTTTCATGGCGAAGGCCGGCAAGAATACCCTGCTGGTTGATGCCGACCTGCGCCGCCCGGTGCAGCACCAGATCTTCAACCTGCCAGTGGATAAGATGGGCTTAAGCAACGCGGTGCTGGCGCTGAGCATGCCGGCTATTTCCAGATCGTCGCCTTCTCAGTTTATACCTCCTTCTTCACCGGTTGTGACAGCAGGTGGCGCCACGAATACTTTCTCCCTGGAGCCGTTTATGCACGCGGTAGGTATTCCGAATTTGCGGGTCATGCCATCTGGGCCGCTTCCTCCCAATCCATCCGAACTGCTTGACTCGAAAGCGATGCAGCGTTTCTATGCGGCGCTTGCCAGTTGTGGTTGTGAGGTGGTGATCTTTGATGCACCCCCAATTCGTGGCCTGTCCGATGCCAGTATCATCGCCTCAAAGGTGGATGGCACGCTGATAGTCGTTGATATCACGCGGGCAAACAGGGACCATCTCAAGAACGTTAAGACCATCTTAACCCAGGCCGGGGCAAATGTGATCGGTTGTGTGGTGAACAAGCAAAGGCCCAGCCGGCATGATACATCATATTCCTACTACTATTACTATCGCCAGGATGATCAGAAGCAGGAGCGTTCCAGCAAGGAGGCGCATCATCGTGCAGAATTGACGGGAGCAAAAGCAAGACGCGCGACCGGTGAACCGGCGGTGGGCGCGATCAACCGGTTGGGACAGGGCCGGTAATGAATCTTCGGAACCCCTGTAGGGGCCGATTTATCGCGCCCATCGCCGATTGATCGGCCCTCGTGTGACCTACAATATACTCCAATAAATTTTTTAACATTCATAACTGACAGTAGGGAAAAGTAGCATGGTAGAGATGAACAGTAGACGAAGGGTGGGGGATAAGAGGGCGAGACGAAAAGCCATATGCCTTGCGCTCATTGCTATCCCGGTGCTCCTCTTTAGTATTGCTGGCTCTATCTTTGTTGTGCTCGCGTATCAACGATATAGCGCGAGCTACAGGCAGGATGTAGGGATGGCGCAGGAAGCTGTGGGACACATACGGACTGCCGAATCTCTGCTCCTGGCCTTGCAGAAAAATCCCTTTGATGCCCAGGCGGTAGAGCAGGCCGGAGAGCAGTTTGCCAGCGCGAAGACGAGCTTTTCACAACTAGATGAGCGTTTAGGCGAAGTACCTGCCATTGCTACCCTTGCGCCCGTTTATGGTACCCGCATCTACGCAGCCCTGCACCTTGTCCCGCTTGCCATCGATGTGTCTGATGCCGGGATAACGGGTTGTGCTATGCTGCAAACATTGATCGCAGCATTTCATAATCCTTTGCAGGCGCAGGGAAATGGTCTGACGCAGGCCGATCTCGATGCGATAGAGCAGGATGTGCGGCAAATCGAGGTATCGCTCAACCTGGCTATTGGAGAGGCCAGGCAGGTGACACCGGCAGATGTTTCGTTCGAGCCGGGCCTGGCCAGAATGCTTGCGCTTTTCCAGAACAATATACCGGCGATCCAGGCCTGGATGGGGGAGATTGAGCAATTCCTGCGTGTTGCTCCGGTGGTGCTCGGCATTGGTACGCCTGCGAACTACCTGGTCGAGGTGCTGGATTCAACGGAGTTGCGACCGGGTGGCGGCTTCATTGGGAACTATGGCATTGCTACCTTCTCGGGTGGGCGGCTGGTTGCCGTACATATTACCGATGTCGATCTGCTCGACAAGCCCTTTGCCTATCATGGTGGGCGTATCCGGTATCCAGCGGCATACGCATGGTTTAGCCACTTTTTAGCGCCACAGAGCTGGAGCCTGCGTGATTCCAACCTGGATGCAGACTTTCCAACGTCGGCGCGCAATGGAGAGGCCAATTACAGGCGAGAGGGTGGGAACGTCGCGGTTAAGGGAGTGATTGCGATTACACCACTGTTGATCGAGCGGGTGCTGGAGATTACGGGGCCAGTGGCTGTGCCAGAGTATAACGAGGTGGTGACTGCCCAGAATTTAATAGACAAGATTCACTATTACCAGTTGGGGCCAGGAACTAGAGGAGTAGATTGGGCACCAGCGCCTGGTGGGCATTCATCCGAGCGCAAGCAGTTCACGGAATTGCTGGCTGAGCATGTGTTTGCCCGCGTTCGCCAGTTGCCGCAGGCAGAGTTGAGCAAGTTTTTGCAGGTGGCGGTCACGTCGATCCATACAAAGGATATCCAGGTCTACTTCAATGAGAGCGCAGCCGAGCAGCTCCTACACAGTTTGCGGCTGGATGGAGCCATTCAGGCTCCGCAAGGAGATAGCCTCTTCGTGGTGGATGCGAATGTGCATGCCAACAAAGCAAACCGCTTTATTACAACCACTCTGGATGATCAGATCACCATTGATGCAGAAGGGAACGCGCTGCATCATCTAGTGCTCCACTATGCCTGGCTGATGCCTGGCGAGATTTACGGTAGCCAGGTGTATATTGATTATGTACGAGTCTACGTGCCACCGGGGAGTATTTTATATTCGGTTGATGGCTGGAATGCATGGGGAACGACGCAGGCCTTTGGGCGGAAGGTCTGGGCAGGCTCTTTCAGCCTCACCTTTGGCCAGACGCATACCATATCGCTCACATGGATGGTACACAAGGCGGCGCAGGAGGATGGCAGTGGTTGCCACTACCGGGAATTGCTGCAGAAGCAGGCGGGGACGGCGTGGAGCGTGAATGAGAGCATTAGCCTGCTCTTCCCTGACTCGATTGCAAGCCTGGTGGGCGGCCTGGTAGCGAGCGGCCATCAATCGGCCAGGTTCAAGCAAGCGCTGAGCCAGGATACGAGCCTGGAAGTGGATTATGCCTGCCAGGGGTAAGTGAGGGGAAACGGTATGATCGATACGCATTTACATATTTTGCCGGGCGTTGATGATGGCCCGGAGACGCTTGAACAATCGCTAGCTCTGGCGCATGCGCTCGTGCGAGAAGGTGTGCATACCGCAGTCGCCACGCCCCATTACAATGATGAGTTTCCACAGCGCCCGGCGGCGGAAATCCGCGAGCGCGTCTATTACCTGCAGCAGGCGCTCGACCACTACAACATCCCCCTGCGGCTCTTTGCGGGCCATGAGGCGTTGATTAAGCCCGGGCTGGTTGAAGATATCCAGGCTGGACGGCTGGCAACAATCAACGGGGGCCGTTATCTCCTGCTAGAGCTGTGGAATACGAGCTGGATACCTGAAACAGAGCGGGTGATCTTTGAGTTGCGGGCATCTGGTATTACACCGGTTCTGGCGCACCCTGAGCGCTACCGTGTCTTTCAGAAGGAGCCGGACCGGCTGGCGGCCTTACTCCAGCAGGGAGTGCTGGCGCAGGTGACGGCGAGCAGCCTGGTAGGTATGCAGGGCACCACGGCGCGCCGGACGGCTGAGATATTGCTAAAGAGAGGGCTGGTTCGCTGTATTGCTTCAGATGCGCACGGGCTGCATAAACGGCCACCGGGAATTGTGCAGGGCCTGCAGAACGCGGTGGGCATTCTCGGGCAGGCCAAAACGCGGGAGCTGGTTGAGACATGGCCCGCTATGATTGTGAATAATGTTGCTTGCGTGGTGTAGGTGGAGTGGAGGGTAAGATGGGAAGAACGGTGTCACAAGAGGCAGTAAGGGCAGGAGGGGCCAGGGCAGGAGAAGGCCAGGGGGCAAGCCCTGCCCTGCGCAGCCGTAGTATGGTAGGGGCGACCCTTGCGGTCGCCCTGCAAGCCCTTAATAAGGTATCGTTGCCGGTGCTTTTGTGCGTACTGGCCGTGCCCGCCGCTCTTGTGCTGGGAATAGCTATTGGCAGGTATAACCCGGCGTATGGTGCGGCTGCGGCGGGATGCCTGGCCCTGGCTATTATGGCGTTGTTCAGGTTGGACGAACTGGCGATAGCCGCGATCCTTGCCGTTCACCTGTATGTTGACTGGTACCTGGGGCTGCACCTGGTGGCGATACTCCTGGCACTTATACTGCTGCTAGCCTTCTACTTCGGGCAATCAAAAGAGCATCCTTTTATCAGGCCGCGTATGCTCTGGTTATGGATTTTGTTCCTCACGCTGACCATCTATCCGGCGATCAATGGCGGCCAGTACATGCTCTATGACCTGGCATCATACTATCCTAGCGATATTTTTGGAGCGCTACTCTTCTTCTGGCTAGGCAATATTATCGCCAGGGATATCAACGTAGTGCGTCGTGCTTTTCAATTCCTGGCTGCTCTAGGTGTCCTGGTTGCTCTTCATACGATTATCCAGTCTAGAACTGGCGTTTTCTTGTTTTCATCTGCGCGAGCGGATGCATTACTGGTGCAGGTTTCAAACTATGACATTATTGGGACAAATGCTAATCGGGTTGGCTCATTTTTTATCGATCCTAACTGGGACGGCGCTTTTTTAGCTATGCTCTTTTTTCTCCCCCTGGGTCTATTTATAGAGTGCAAATTATTGGCTGGCAAGCTTCTCTACCTCATTGAATTGTCGTTAATCCTATCGGCGCTATTGTTCACATACAGCAATAGCGCGTGGATAGCGCTTCTGGGCGGGCTGTTTGCCTACATTTATCTGGTGGGGAAGCGAAACTATCGCCTATTTTTTATTACCTTCATGGCCATAGTGGGTGTAGTCGTTATGACGATATTCCCATCAGAACTTGCAATTCAGCTTCAACGAGCTACAGGGGCAAATGAATTGTCGCTACGCCTGGGTGCATGGGAAACGGGAATACGGGTCATGGAGGCATTTCCAGTGTTTGGTGTTGGTTTGGGGAATCAAGCATACTTGCTCAAGGCAAATCCATACCGCGTGCTTGCTCAGTTTGTACCTTTACCGCATCCGCATAATGCCTATATACAATGGGGAGCGATGGCGGGTATTCCCGTTTTACTTGTTTTCCTTCTCTTGTTGGGGTATGCATTCAGGCATTCATGGCGAGGCTGGATAGTCGTCTCTCAGCCGTATCGACCTCTGCTTGGTGGGGGGCTTGCCGCGATGGTTGCTCTCAGCGTTAACAGTATCAGCCTAGACGGTTGGACCAATGCTGTTCAGGCAACTATTGGTTGGCTGATGTTTGGGCTCCTCTCTTCGCCACTATGGCTTAAAAAAGAGAAAACCGCACAGCGGAGAAATGAAGCAAATGAAGACATTGCAGAACAATGTGAATAAGGATATTTCAGAGCAGGAAATTGATAGCGTTAGTACTCCTTACTATCCTGCAGTGCTTTCTTTATTTCTTAATAGAGAGAGTGCAGACGAGTATTCGGCGTTCTGTTTGCTGGATAACCCGGACAAGGTAGCACAGCTTGCTTTACTGCGATGGAATGCATACCTGGACGACGGAGCTGAACAACTGCGGGCCGAATTTCTGGCGGCGGCATGGTGGTTAGTGGCACATGTGCGACGTATCGGTGAGGATAGTGCCGGCTGGCCGCATACTAGTGAACATTCTCGCTACGCGACACGCGGTTCCTGGCTCTCATCCTTGACTCAGGGCTGTGTTCTCTCAGTGATGACGCGAGCGTACCAGTTGACAAACGAGGAGTTCTTTCTGAATATTGCCTGTCGAGCTGCACGCACATTTGAGCGCGATATCCTGGATGGTGGAGTCTGCGCTCCTACCGGCAAGGATGGCGTTTTCTTTGAAGAGGTTGCGGTTTATCCTGCGGCGCACACGTTGCCTGGATTCATCTTTGGATTGCTAGGCTTGAGGGATTTTGAGGCGCTAACAGGCGATCCATCTATCTCACGAGTTATCCAGCGCGCTAAAGAAACGTTACATAGCCTCTTGTGTGAGTTCGATACGGGTTACTGGACGCGCGGCGATCTGCTGCATCGTTCTCTGGCAACTCCTTTGCAAATGGAACAGCAAACGATACTGCTTGCGGAACTTGCATCCGCTCTGGATTGCTCATGTTGTGCCGTATACGCAAATCGCTGGCGAGAGTACCTGCATCACCCATTGTCACGGCTACGATACGCTCTGGCACATAAAGGTTTCATCCTTAAGGAAAGACTGCTTCGACGAGTGCGCGATTCTCTTTGCCCAGGGCAAGCAGGCATCAATCCACAAGAGCTTCCACTTCGCGTCTGTATTCCTCTCGTTGAGCACCCATCTTCAGGAGGGATATCTACATTTTTGGATAGAACAGCGCGTATTATGGCGGATAGATGGCACATTGAATACCTTGTCCAGCAATCAGGGGTAGATGCAGGAGATCGAGTGATTCATCGTTTCGGAAAGAGATGGATGACGCCCTGGTTTTTCCCTCAAGTATGGGTATATGCTTTTGCCGGGGCCAGGGAACTGTTTTCCTTATTGCGCCTGGGAAGTCGCTTTCAACTCGTGTTGTCCCAGGATGGAGCATTTACAGCCGCCTTCGCAGCTCTCGTTGGAAGACTCACAGGTGTGCGTGTTATCTGCGTCGATCATTCTACTCTGAGCTGGTATAAGAATCGCTCGTTTCGTGCTGAGTGGCTGTGTTATCTAAAAGGTAAGTCATGGCCGAAACCTGTATGCTGGCTGGCGCGAGTCTTGCTCCACGCCTACTGGCCCTCTTTATATCTCCTGGCGCGTTTCGCTACGTCGCATGTCGATCACTTGCTTAGTCCAGGCGTGGCAGGTGATGAAATCGATGATGTATGCAGGGAATTACGCGTACCAGTAAGTCGTGTGACCCGTTTTAATATCACTGTCGAGCCTCACCGGCAGCAACCGGTTTCCATAGAAGAACGGGCTTCCATACGTGCAAGTATGGGCATTCCCATTGACGCTCTTGTCATTGCTGTCACCGTGCGACTGGATCCGGAAAAAGGGCTGGATATTATGCTGGAAAGTATCAGCAGGGCGTTAGCTGTGCTGCCTGTAGGACTGCAAGAGCGCGTGCGCGTAATGATCGCAGGTGATGGCTTGTTGAAAGCATGGCTGGAAAACGAGATTCGCAGGCTGGGTCTGGAGCGCGTTTGCCGGGTGATGGGAAAGATACCCCTGGAGCAAGTACATGCCCTGTTATCGGCCAGCGATATTTCATTGCATACCAGTACGCGGGGCGTAGGTATGCCAGCAGCAGTGCTGGAAGGTATGGCGGCAGGGTGTGCGGTTGTTGCCTCGACTGAACCGCTCGCTAATGTTCGCGTTCTTGCTAGAGGGCGAGGCATTGTTGTTCCGGCAGGAGATGTTGAGCGAACCAGCGCCGCCCTTCAACGTTTGCTGAGCGATCCTGAATTGAGAAGCCGCATGGGACAGGCAGCGCGCGAGTATGTTCTCTGCGAACACAGCGTGGAGGCATTTCGGAGGGTCTTGCTGCGGGCAACATACTGGTCAGATCTGGATACCCTGCTGGACTCAGAGACTCCCGCTCTAATCGAAGAAATAAGTAAGGAACAATAAAACATATCATGCCGCTATCTGTGAACGATCAACGTCACAACCATGAGAAAGAAATGCCCGGCTTCTTGACACCGATGCTGGAAGAGACAACGCAATATCAGGATGTCCATGTCAATGATGATACCTGGGTACTCGATGCGCCCACGCTGATGCTGCCTGTGGTCGGCATCGATCAATGGCCAACGCAGGCTAGCTTGCAGGCAATACCGGGATTCAGGACATTACCGGCTATCGGGGGCGTTCCTCTTTCCGAGCAACCGACGTGGATTCTGCCAGTCATACCGGGATCGCATTCACACGCGAGCCAGACAGCAACCATCCAGAAAACAGGCCACGATGGCTACTGGTCGTTGCTGCGCGATCTGGTGAAAAGTTCTGGCCTTTATGCAATCGCGTCGCTTACATCGCCGCTGGTTTCCCTGCTCCTCTCGCCATTTCTGGCGCACGTTCTCTCACGCACGAATTATGGGGCGCTGGTTGTGCTCAACACATTTGTAACGCTCGTGGCAGGCATCACTGAACTTGGATTGGGTGCGGCTTACATCCGTATGCACACATATGATTGCAAAACGCCGAAAGAGCAATTTGATGCGCTTTCCACGCTGCTCATGCTCATGCTATTTATTCTGGTTCCTGTTACTCTGCTTGGAGAGGTAATTGCTCCCTGGCTCTCGGTGCTTTTTCTGGGTAGCGAGGCTTATAGTATGCCGATGCGGATTGCCGTAGTGCTGGTGCTGGTGCAGAACTTAACCATACCTGGCCTTGTCTGGTTGCGCGCTGATCGGCGTCCCGACCTCTTTTCAGCGGTATCAATTTTCAATCTCCTCGCGACTGCAACCGCGAATATTGTGCTGGTAGGCTTCTGGCATATGGGGATTGCCGGTTCGCTGGTTGCCAACGGCCTGGGTGATGTCATTATCATTATTTGCACCATACCATTGATCATCTATAAGGCGGGTATCCATCTTCGGGTGCAGTTTGCTTGGAGTATGTTCGCGTTCGGCGCACCGCACGCCATGAATTTTATTTCGGGATGGGTACTGCAATTGGCAGATCGCTACCTGCTTGCGCATTTTACTTCGCTTTCCGTGGTGGCGAGTTATTCCGTTTCGTATAGCATGGGCAGCATACTTTCGGCAGCGATCATTTCTCCGTTTTCTTTTGCCTGGTGGGTGCTGATGTTTCCCATCGCTAAACGTGACGATGCCGGGCACGTATTCAAGCTTATTTTTCGCTGGTTCAGCCTTGTACTCTTGTTTGCTGCCTTCGGCTTATCATTGGTAGGCATCGGTATTCTTCATATCTTTTTTCCGCGATCATACCTGGCTGATTCGTCAATTATCCCTATAATCACGCTCTCGACATTGTTCAATGGTATCTTTATTGTGGTAAACCTGGGACCATCGCTCAAGAGCAAAACCTGGCTTACATCCTTATATTTCGTTTGTTCTGCGCTTATCAACATAGGGCTTAACATCGTGCTGATCCCGCTTCTTGGCACAATGGGAGCGGCTCTAGCTACATTGATAGCTTATGTTGTCCTGGCTCTGGTTGCCTACCTGGTTAACCGGCTGATATATCCCGTGTCATTTGAAGTTGGCCTGTTTCTAATCAGTCTAAGTATAGGAATCGCTTTATATCTGGCGGGAAGTGAGTTTGTTCAGGGGCAGGGGGTTGTGCTAACAGCAGCTATTTATGGAAGCTTATGCGTTCTCTACGGGATAGCCCTGCTGGTCATCGGATGGCTTCCACATCTAGCCAGAAACACATAGTTTCCTGGTATTTTTAGTTCAATGAGAAGGGAATTTTTACTCATGAATATAGCGCCAATGGTTCAAGGAGAAACAATACCGGTCGATGTTCAGCCAGGCTCGTCCATAAAAGTTTCTATTCATGCGGTTAGAGAAGCACATGGAAATCCTCGAGTCATGTTAGTGGCTTCCACCCTAGCGGAAGCTGGGTACAAGGTTTCCCTTATAGATATCGAAACACATGGATCACGGCCACGTAAAGAATGTGTTCGAGGAGTACAGCTACAACACGTGGTCATACCGGGTTGGTTGACTTCCAGGCGTTTTGAGCCGCTTTTTGTGATGAAGGCAGTACAGGCCCTTATCACCAGCACGATATGGTTATTTCGCAATAATGCTGATATTTATCATGCGAACGATGTGAACGCGATGCCCGCGACGTTTTTGGCCGCTATGCTGCGAAAGAAACCACTTATATTTGAATTGATTGACCTCCAATACCCCGTACCTGAAACGGGGCTTTCTTTCTGGCGCCGGGCGGGTTGGTTTATCGATCTCATGCATAGGATCATCCTGCCACGCTGTTCGGCGGTGATAGTAACTTCTCCATTACATGGAGAGGAATTGCAAGCTCGCTACCATATACCTGCCTACACGTTAGTGCGAAACACACCACCTTATCAAAAAGTTCAGAAAAGTGACCGTTTGCGCCAGTATCTTGGCCTCAGTCCACAAACGCGGGTTGTCCTCTACCAGGGATATATTCAACCTGGCCGGGGTCTAGATGTCCTGGTTGACGTTGCATCATTGCTTGATCCAAATATTGTGATTGTGATGATGGGCAAAGGGATGGGAGACACTCAGGCATATCTGGAATCGCTCATTCGCCAGAAGGGAGTGGGAGATCTCGTCAAGATTGTCCCTCCTGTTCCCTATGAGGAACTATTGGAATGGACAGCTTCGGCTGATATTGGCCTGGTAATGTCTTCGCAGAAGCCGGCATTCAATCTCCAGCGAGCTTTTCCCAATAAGGTATCAGAGTATCTCATGGCCGGCTTGCCGGTGTTGGCTGCGCCCATGGATGCGGTCGCAGCAGTCATCAAACAGTATGGCGTTGGGCGAACGCTTTCCAGGATATCTCCCGCCGAGCTGGCCGAAGGAATTAACTCATTACTCACCGACCCTGATGCCTTAGCGCAAATGCGAGCAAACGCGCTCCTGGCAGCGCAGGAGTTATGCTGGGAGAAGGAACGTGAGAAGTTGCTCAAGGTCTATGAAGCAGTTTCTCACGGTTTGCGAACAAAATAGAAGTGATTGAGCAGGCCGTGTGCAGATATTTCGGCTTGATATTTCTCCACAAAAGCATCCACGCCCAGTTTCGCGCCCCTAAATAAGGGCGTAAGGTAATCGTCAAATAGGATGAGACCCTGGTTTGAGAGCTGAGGCCAGATGGCCTCAGCCGCGTATAGCAAGCTATCTCTCAGATCACAATCGATAAGCGCAAAGCAGAAAGGGCCGGAAAGGGTTGGTAAGGTCTCCTCGAAGTATCCTTTGATGGGAATTACAATATCTGGGAGTCCGAGGGCAGCAATTTTCTTCTGGACATAAGCATATGAAGTGGAGGTAAAGGCATCGTGACCAACTGTTGTGAGGCCTGCTTTTTGTTCTCGCTGTAGTTCTTCCCGATCAAAGCCCTCATAGGAATCGCATGCGAGAATTTTCTTGTTTACTTGTCGTGAGCGCAAATAATATCCCATGATAATGCTTGTACCGCAGCGCGAACTACCGCACTCGATAATGTCTCCTTCGAGATCGAGGGTCATTGCCAGTTGCGCCAGCAGTTCATTTATGTCTCCAGAATTTTGAAAGTTCGTTTCATAGTTAACGAACTTTGTCCC
Organism: Chloroflexota bacterium; assembly: GCA_902812455.1. The sequence goes on from CADDZH010000023.1 coordinate 40,893, forward strand.
GTACAAGTATGGGAATCGGAGCAGGATACCGTTTAGTAGTGATGGGGGAATAATATGTTTAAGCGCAGCTTTCAATGTCTTTCTCCTTTTATGTTATCCCAACTTCTTTTCTTAGTTATTACAGCAAAGTACAGTACTCGCATGTTCTCTCTCTTCTCTAGATGAATTATTAATCAATTCTTTCATGATATCGCCCACGGCCTGCGCCCAGGCGTCCCAGCTCAGCCGTTGATCATATGCAGCTCTACTTGATGTTGCCAGCTTGTTGTAACGAGCTTCATCCCGATATATTTCTGCGATGAGGCGGGCGTACTCCTCGCTATGAGCGTTGTAGGGAAGGGTGTAACCATTTTCGCCATCTTTAATCACATCCGCTACTCCCCCGGTATCGGTAGTGATTACCGGCACGCCGAAGGCGTTGGCTTCCTTGAAGACGTTGGGGGCGCAATCGGCGCGGGTCGGCAGGATGAGGAAGTCGGCGGTGGTATAGAGTTGCTCGATCTCGCGGCTCTGTTGCTCGTCGTTCTTATCTAAGTAAGGGATGACCGTCATGTGACTATGTGTGACGCTAGAAGGAGGCGTCGTGCCACACACAATCAATTCGACCTGAAGACCCATTTCTTCCAGTTTGAGCAAGGTCTCATATGCGATATCACCGCCTTTACGCTTCCAGTCAGTGCCTATGAACAACAAGTGGCAGCGGTTTGTCAAGCGTTTCTGATGCACCTGCTCACATGAAGGAATATGATCAAGGTTTGCGCCAAAGAAGATGACGTTGACTTTGTGGGGCGCGATACCATAATCTTCAAGAGCCGAGCGGGCTGCCCAGGGCGAGGAGAAAAGCAATCTGGTCACATTCTGGAAAGCTGCTCGTTCAACAATTTCAGTTTGCCGGGCCGACCATTCGAGTAGGTTCGAAGCATGGGGATAGTAGTTGCGCTGCAGGCGAAATGTGACATCTAGTGGCAGCAGTATGGGGATATCAGTTTGAAGAAAAGCAGTCTCTGCAATACAATCGGGGGCAACGATTACATCAATATGTTGCCCAGCGAGAAGCCGAGCAGCAACTTGCGCTTTTTTCCGCGCCATAAAGAGCAGCCGGTTATAGTCAATTCTCTTGTGGAGTAAGCGCATCGACACTTCATGGAGGAGCCGGGCAAAGTAGCGTTCCCATGAAATGATGCGGTCAACATATATGACCTCGCCGCAGTACCGTTCTAACGCTTTACCCATATAGTACAGGCTGCCGGAATAATAACGTTTATCGTGAGCGGGTGCGTAGGTCAGGAAAGCTATCCTGAGAGGATTGTTGTTCATAAATAGCTACTTCTTCTTGTTCACTATTCACGCTCTCCTCCATAGCCTCTTGAGCCGGTTCTGTACTCGAACAATTTGTGGAACAACACGAGATTGCCACCAGAGATGGCGGGGCTGCCTGTGGAGATACACCAGGAAGAGATAGGTGTTGTTACTTGCGATAGCATGTTTCACCTGGTCAAGGCTGAGGATTTTCCTGTCTTGTGAAAAGGCGAATTTGAAGCTGTGCCTGGATAACAGGGTGAGTGTCCTGTCGAGGTCGTTGAATGGGTTGGCGGTATGCGTATGAAACTCCATCCTGATTTCCTCGACAAGGTCTAATTTGTTCTCTATCTCTCGCAAGACGGTTTCCTCCATGCCCTCGATATCTAATTTCAGGAAATCAACGGGTTGAGTGATATATGTAGAGAGCCGTACTTTGGGGACAACAATGGTTTTCCAGCCGGCAGGACCAGCATAGGCATTTCTAATGCCCGTGTCACTAAGCGACCAGGCTGCATCATCATCGTTAACGTAGAACTCCATTTCGCCATCGCTATCGGCCACAGCAGCATTCACTAGTTGGACATCGCGTAAATTATTCTGCCGGACATTTAACTCTAGGAGCTTAAATGTTTCAGGATTTGGCTCAAAGGCGATGATTTTCGCCTGGGGATAGAGTTGCTTGAAATACAAGACGCTCAATCCTATGTTAGCTCCGCAGTCTATGATGAAAGGAGAAGTTGTCCTGGCCGAAAAGATATACACTTTGACCTTAAAGATTTCGTTATAAAGGCCATTGAAGTCTCTCTCATTCAGGAAGGAGAAGGTGATGCCATCGATAGTTTTTGTGAGTAATGCTCTTTGCTCAACTGCCATCTTTCTAGACTCCTCACTTTCCACACGGCGCGTATATCGAATAGATGAGGAACGAGGGCGACGCAAGCGTCCCCACCTCTCTCAACAACCTCTCCCGCCCCTACGGGTGCGATGTGTTACCTACAATACAGTGTACCTATTTTGCCAAAAAAGATAGGTAAATCAGGTGATGCCCCATATCTTTCATGAGCCAGGAAATGAGGGTAGGGGCGATGCTGGCCATTGCCCTCTAGGGGGGAATCACCATAGGTAAAAAGGGCGAGCCGCAGGCAAGAAGGAGAGGAAGAATGTTTTAGCAACCCAGGCATATGTTGCTTCGTTGTACATAGGAGAATGACACGAATTGTAGAGCACACGGATCAAATCGAAAGCAAAGGGCGTACCATGCCGGCGACTGTTGAACAACCTGCTTCTCCTGTTGAGCCGAAGCTGAATGTGGCCGGTTTCCGGCATGTGCTGCGAAGGCGTAACTTCCTCTTGCTCTGGCTAGCGCAGTTGATCTCGCTGACGATCCTCAACGCGGCTAACTTCGGCCTGATCGTGATTGTCACTGATGTCACGCATTCTGTGCTGATGGCGGGCCTGGCCATCCTGGCTTTCACCTTTCCGGCGGTGCCATTTAGCGTTATTGCTGGTGTGGTTGTTGATCACATGCATAAGCGAACGGTGCTGTGGGTGAGCAATATGCTGCGGGCAGGCACGATGCTGCTGGTGGTTGTCTCGCTGCTGTATAACCCAACGGCGTTGGGGCCGCTCTACGTGCTGATCTTCGTAACCTCGCTGATCGGGCAGTTTTTTACGCCGGCCGAAAGCGCCTCGATCCCGCTGCTGGTGGGAGAGCGCGAGCTGGTACCTGCGCTTTCCCTGTTCAATATTACACTGACGCTGGCCCAGGCCATTGGCTATCTTGTGCTGGGAAGCGCTCTCTCGCTGATCTTCCCGTCTTTTACGCTACATCTAGGTGCATTTACACTGGCAGTCCATTCCATCGATGTGCTCTTTGTCTTTGTGGCCATCTGCTACGTGGTATGCGCGGGCCTGATCTTGCTGATCCCGTCTCGCGCCTTGCAGGAGAGGCACTTGATGAATAGAGCGACGCCGGCGCGTATTGAAGCGGGCAAGGCGCTAGAAATGCTGTGGCAGGATATTGTTGAGGGCTGGCGATTTGTGCGCAGCGATCGCATCCTGTATTTCGCGGTGATCCAGCTTTCGGTGGTTGGTAACCTCACGATATTGATAGCTGAGCTTGCCGGTCCATTTGTGCAGCAATACCTGCACTTGCCGGCTGAGGCGATGTCAATAGTGCTCGCACCGGCGGCTTTCGGGTTGATCGGAGCGTCACTGGTTATGCCCAACATAACCAGGAGGGTGGATAAGATACGCCTGGCCATGATTGGTTTCATCGTGCTGGCCGCCGGGTTTGCCCTGCTGCCGGGTTCGCAGGCGCTGGCATGGTACCTGTATCACCAGCAAGGAGCGCAGTCGGCATTCTTGTGGACAACAATTATTGTCGTGGTATTTGTCCTGGGGATAGCAACGGCAAGTGTCAACATTCCAACGCAGGCGCTGATGCAGGAACACGCGCCTGAGGCAGTGCGGGGCCGTATCTTTTCGCTGCAGTTCATGATGTACAACCTGGGTACCATACCTGTCCTGCTCATTGCAGGCCTGTTTGCCCAGTTTATTAACTTCAGCCTGTTGATCCTCCTGATCTCGGCCAGCCTGTTGCTCTTCTTATGGTGGGGACGATGGTATCTCAGGCGACGAGCATACGAGCAGGCTGATAGTGTGCCGCAAGAGCGTGCCTGACCCCTAGAAGCTTAAGGTACCAAAGATGTCATCCTGAGCGCAGCGAAGGATCTGGTTTGAGGACACAGAGATGCTTCCCCTTCCCCTTCGCTGCGCTCAGGGCTACGGCTCACTCGCTCAGGATGACAAACCATTACCGGTTTTGGTCGTTAAACTTCATGAACCTTGCCATTATGAAGACAAATTCGCTTTCAAAGGTAAGTTTTGTAATCTCCCAGGGTTCGTTGTGGATGAGATCGTGGAAGTGGGATTCGTAGTGGGCGGGCATGCCTTTGTTTTTGCCGCCGAGGCTATGAATTGGGAATGAGACGACCAGGTGATCGGCGTTGATGCTATGGAGAAGGCGAGAGCCAGCAGATTTATCGAGCTGTTCGAGGCAGGGAATAGCTTTGAGGAGGAAGGCAACATCTGCTTTTGGAGATGGACAGGATTGCAGGACATCGCAGGTATGGGCATATCCATGAATGGGAAGCATGGACATCCACTCATTCAGGAAATCCATTATATCGTGGTAGATGTCGTAGGCGTAGTATTGGGTATTCTCGGGAAGAGACATCCAGGGGATGGCAAGCGGGTTGAGGCCGCAGGCGATGTCTAGGACGCTATACACGGGCGGGAGATTGGCAAAGATGGCGGCATAGAAGCGATCGAGGATGGGCAAGCGCTCGCGGGTGGAGGCGTGATGACTCATGATATTGCGGCAGGCCTGCAGGAGTTGCTCCTGGTTTCCCGATTGCGCTGCTGTGCGAAGCTCATCGAGCCACATAGTATAGTGTTCTTTCGTGTCGAGGTAGGCGCCACCGACCTGGTGCAGCTTATTTTTGGTGGCCTTAATAGCCTCCTTGAGGCTGCGCTGCCTGGTAAGTTCTTGAGAGCCGATGTGGAGAATGAGATCTCTGGAGACGGATCTGTACCTGGGGCTGGCGAGAACGGCATCAAGCAGGGATGCCAGTTGATCGGGCTGCTCAGGCCTGGGTGTTCTGGGCATGGTGACGTTTCCTCAGGCGTTCGGTGAGCTGGGTCATAAAGCGCAGGTTGTGGATAGTGGCGAGCCGGAAGAAGAGGGTATCGTTGATCTTGAAGAGGTGGTGCAGGTAGCCCAACGAGTAGTGAGTACAGCAGAGGCAGTCGCAGAAGCGAGAGATGGGCGCGTTCGTTTTGATGTATTTGTCGTCGTTGGTATAGACGTATGAGAGCCATTTATCCTCGAGGCCGCTTTCGCCAGTGAAGGTGTAGAGCCGCCCGTGGCGAGCATCGCGCGTGGGCATGGCGCTATCGAATAAGCCGTAGCCGATATCTGCACAGATCACCAGGTTGGTGGGATGGCCTATACCGAGGGCGTGCATGGGAAATTGCGCGGGGACAAGCTCGCGCGTGTAGGCGATGATACCGGTGAGCAGGTTGCCCTGGCTATCGAGCGGCCAGCCGCCATAGCCGAAGCCATCGAAGCCAATCTCCAGTAGTTCATTTGCGCAGCGCTTGCGCAGCTCGAGGGAGCCACCGCCCTGGATCACAGCAAAGAGCAAGGGACGCTGCTCAGGCGGCACGCGCTTCTTATCGAGGATGCGCAGGAACTCCTTTTTGCAGCGTCTGGCCCAATCAACAGTGCGGATGACCGAGATTTCCTGGATGTCGAAGGAGGCATCGACGTGAGTACACTCGTCGAGGCAGATAACAATATCGGCGCCATAGCTGAGCTGGAGCTGGATGGCCTTTTCGGGCGTGAGGTGAAACTTGCGATCTAAGCCCTCGGGCTTGATAGTGATGCCCTCGTTATTCATATAGCCGTATCTGGAGCTCTGCTGGATGAGGGAGTAGGCCTGGAAGCCGCCGGAGTCGGTGACGATGGGGCGCTGCCAGCCAGTCATGTTATGGAGGCCGCCGAGGGCCGAGATGGTGGAGGAGCCGGGACGCTGCATGAGGTGGAAGGTGTTCATGACGACGGCCTGGATGTCGCAGGCGAGGAGGTCGCTGGCATCGACGGAACGGACAACGCCGAAGGTGGCATCGGGCAGAAAGACGGGCATGTGAAGGGTGCCGCAAGGCAGCGCAAGATCGGCGTATTGGTGATATTGGTTTTCGAGTTCGTGTTGAAGCATGTTTCCTCTGTGAAGCATTGTATCAACTGGAGATGGGGATATCAAGGGTTTGAGCCCTTGTTGTTACGGCTGACCTTCGAGTCACGTCTAAGCAGATAGATAATGACTCATCTACTGATGATGCATATAATCTTGCATGGAGGAATGATCTTTTATGTTTGGGCTGAGCTTAATTGACCTGCTGTTTTTGATAACGGTGGTCTTGCTCGTATTAAACGGGTTGAATAATGGGGCGGTTACTAGTCTCGTGAATCTCCTCAGTATTCCGCTTGGGTTCATTGTTGCCTACGAGTATGGCCCTCGTTTTACGATGGTGCTGGCCGGGAACGGATGGTCTGTGACTCCCCTGCTTTCTTATATTATCCTGTTTTTTGGGGTTGTGCTGGCGTTGCATATACTGGCTACGCTTGTGCGCGGCGTTGTGGAGCACACTCCAATCATCGGCCCATTTGTTGGCTTAGCCGATAAGCTGCTTGGGGGAGTGATCGGATTTGTGGAGGCCTGGCTGCTGTGGGTTGTGCTGCTGCTGGTGCTGCACAATTTCTTGCTCCATCCCCCCGCTGGAGTTGATCCCTCGCAGTTGCGAAGCTGGCAACAATTCTATAATGATGCGACGACGAATAGCTGGTTTGGGCAGGTGAATAGTTTTATCATTAGCAGGATACCAGTTCAGCAATAGAGCCGGAGGTAAGGCCAAATTGGTTGGGATTCTGCTTGCAATATGCCTTTTTGCTGCATACAATACAGGTATACTGTCGTCTATTGATGATTTTTCCGGGTGAGATTAAGAAAGGTATTGAGAGCACAAGAATAGTGGGAGGTAATTACGGCAAGGCGCGAGAGTAGTGTTGAGACAGGGGCTTACGGGAAGCCTGAGCGGGCTTACCTGGTGGCCGTTGAAAGCGACGAGCAGGATAGTTTATGGAGCGTTGAGGATTCGCTGGACGAGCTTGGCGCGCTGGCGCGCACGGCTGGCGCCGAAGTGGTGGGAAGGATGATCCAGCGATTGCGCCATCCCGACGTGGCGACGTATATTGGCAAGGGACGGGCGCAGGAGCTGAGCGATTTACAGAAACAGCTCAATTTTGACCTCGTGATTTTTGATGATGAGCTTTCCCCGACGCAGCAGCGAAACCTGGAGAACTTGCTGGATGCTCGTGTGATCGACCGTACTGCCCTGATCCTGGACATTTTTGCCCAGCATGCGCATATGCGCGAGGGACAGTTGCAAGTTGAGCTGGCGCAGTTGGAATATCGCCTGCCTCGCCTGACGGGCCGGGGCGTCGCGCTATCACGGCAGGCGGGCGGCTCGCTAGGTGGTGGTGGAGTTGGTGGCGCAATTGGAGTGCGCGGGCCAGGCGAGACAAAGCTGGAAATGGACCGGCGCCGTATCCGCAGCCGCATCGCCGAATTACGCAAAGATATTGAAGAGGTGCGCGAGCAGCGACAGGTTCATCGCCAGCAGCGGGCGGCGCAGGCTATCCCGGTTGTAGCTATCGTTGGCTACACCAACACAGGCAAGTCCACACTGTTCAATGCCCTCACCGAGGCAAGCGTGCTGGTAGAGAACAAGCTTTTTGCCACGCTTGACCCCGTAACGCGCCATGTCGTATTGCCGGGGAATCAAGAGGTGCTGTTTACCGACACCGTTGGTTTCATCCAGAAATTGCCAACGAAGCTGATCGCGGCCTTCCGGGCGACGCTGGAAGAGGTGATCGATGCCGACCTGCTGCTGGAGGTGGTGGATGCGAGCCACGAGAACGCTATCGAGCAGAGCGAAACGGTGAATGACATTTTGCGTGACCTGGACGCCGGCGACAAGCCGCGAGTAACTGCGCTCAACAAGATCGATCTGCTGGCCGATCCCTCCGAGCTTGATCTGAGCCTGTATCCCAATGCCGTGCCGGTATCAGCGCTGAAGCGTATTGGGCTGGATGCACTGCGCGAGAAGATCGCCCAGGTGCTGGCCAAAAGCATGGAGATGGTAGAAGTAACAATCCCCTATAGCAAAAGCGAACTGGTAGAGCTTTTTCACCGGCGCGGGCGTGTTCTACAAGAAGAGCATCGCCTCGAAGGAACGTTCCTCAGAGGTCGTATCCCGCGCACCCTACGAGGCTATTACGCACCCTATAATGATTGCCGCAAGGTGAAATAGAGGAGGAGGGTAGCCCATGTCAGAAGAGAGTCCTCAGAATCGCTATGTCCCTTTGCGTCTCCGTTTTCGCCCGTCTACCTCGCCTGCTGAGCATGCCCAGGAGGGACGGGAACATGCGCAGGCAGCAGGAACAAGCAGAGTAGCCAGCGACGGCATTGCCGGTACACTCCAAGCGCTGCGGCGCACACAGCAGGTCAAAGAATTGATTCGCCTGGGCAATATGCTGCGAGCAGAGCTGGGCCTGGAAGATGTGCTACAACAAATTGTTTCCTCGATCAGCGCCTGTACGGGGTTCCGCATTGCGGTGATCAGCCTGATCGATGAAGGGGGCGAGCGCCTCTCGGCAGTAGCTTTTGCGGGCCTCTCGCCAGAAAATGAGCGTATATTGCGGGAGGCACACGATCCCGTAGAAAAGCTGGCGCGGTTGATGCGCCCGCAGTTTCGCATCAGCCAGAGCTATTTTATTTCGCACGAACATATTGCCGAATTTGCGGATATCCCAACTGTGGTGGAAACGACGGTCGATGATTATGAGCCAGGCGGCTGGCATCCCGAAGATATGTTGATTGTTCCGCTGTACAGCCAGCGCAAGAAAAAGCTGCTCGGTATCCTCTCGCTAGATGACCCGGAAGATGGCAAGGTGCCAACGCTCGAAAGCATCGAAGTTGTCGAACTCTTCGCAAACCAGGCCGCGATTGCCATAGACAATGCCTCTGTGTTCCAGGAGCGTGAGGCTGAACGCAAGGCACTGGAGGAGGCGATAGTCGCGCTACGGGCAGACCTGGAGCAGATACAGCGCGGGGATCTGCGGGTGCGCATCCATCCAAAGCACGAGAAGCTGCAACCGCTGGGCGAGGCCATCAACCTGATGGTGGAGGAGATCAGCGGCATCCTGCGCGATGCGCAAATGGTGACGCAGGCGGTTGAAGAACACACGCGCGATGTGCAGCATAGTTCCGAGCTACTGGTGAAAGATGCGAGCCAGCAAGAGCAGCAGGTGCAGCATATTGCATTTGCTGTCAATGAAATAGCTACGACCATGAACCAGTTGGCAGAGCGTGCCGCAAAGCTTTCGCAGGTAGGCGTTGAGGCGATGGATGTGACGCTAGAAGGACAGGGAGCTGTTGATCGCGCGATGGAGGGTATGGGCAAGGTGCGAGAGGCGACCATGCTTTCTGCACGGACTATGAAGCGGTTGAGCGAAAGCGGGCAAGAGATCAACGAGGCAGCGCTGGCGATTACGGATTTAACTGCTCGCATGAACCTGCTGGCGCTCAACGCGGCCATCGAGGCAACGCGGGCCGGAGAGCATGGTCAGGGCTTTACTGCAATCGCGCAGGAAATCCGCACGTTGGCAGTTCACAGCGCGGAAGCGGCGCGCAAAGTGGCATCGCATATTCGCACGATCCAGCAGCAGACGACAGCGGCCTCACAGAGCGTCGAGCAGAGCACGGTCGAAGTTGTGAAGCAGACGGAGCTTGTGACCCAGATGGGTGTCTCTTTAGATGCGATTAGCGTGGTGACTGAGCAGATGGCCAATCTTGTGGAGGGCATCAGCATGGCAGCCGACCGGCAGGCGCAAGGTTCGCAACAGGCTGCCGGGGCAGTAGAACAAATCTCGCAAATGACGAGCGAGATAGCGAAGCATATGCGCAAGATGCAGCAGTCCCTGGATCACCTGGTAGAATTGACCGATTCGCTGCGCTCGCGGCTAGCGGTGTTCAGCATTTGAGGGAATTGTGGGACCTAGTTCCTGTACCAGAACTGGTCCCAGGCCTGCCAGAAATTGTCAGCGGTAGAGGAGACCGTGCGCGGGCCCTCGATGGTCACGCCGGTGCGGCCCTTAAAGTCGTTGACGCGATCGGGTGAGGCCAGCTCGACGCGGAAGGTGACCGGGCTGGATGGTTTGTAGGGTTTGGGCCAGTTGCGCATGCTGAGAGCCTGGGCGACGCGCATCTCGATGAGGGAGCAGGCGTCTTTGGGGGCCATGTTGCGAGCCGAGAAGCGCCCCAATCCCTGTTTGACGGGCGCGGTGACCACTTCATCTCCGAGCAGGGCTGTGACCTCGCGGCAGGTGGCCTCGTCGCCGGAGACGAAGACGGCGGGGACATCCCAGCAGCCGGCAACAGCAGCCAGGATGCCGCTCTCACCGACCAGCGTCTCGTTGATCCAGGCGTTGTACCAGGCCTCAGATGAGACGGTATGGCAAAGGACGCCATCGGGTGTGCCGGCCATGGCGTGAGCGCCGACGAAGAGGATGGCATCGCAACCCTCCTCGAAGGCAGTGATGTAGCGCGCCCAGGGATAGCCAAAAATATATTGTGCCCCGGATTCCAGGCGGTCGGGGAGAAAGCTTTTGAAGCTATATGCTCCGCCGGCGCCATGACAATCGACCACGTCGATCTCGCTGGCTCCTGCTGCGCGCGCTCCACGCACTGCGGCATTCATTTCATCGGTATAGAGCTTTCTGCATTCTTCATAAAGAGGTTTGCCGGCTGAGACCTGCTCCCAGGTCTCAATGCAAGATATTCCTTCCATATCACAGAAAATAACGACGCGCATACCCTTCTCTTCTCCTCATCTATAGTTTGTCCCGGTACGAATTTGGGCTAGTACGAATCTGGCCTGGCCCCTACAAGGGAGGCCACTACATATTTAAGATTTGATCCCTTTAGAAACGGGATTGGTTTTGCGACTTCTATCTTTTACAACAGGCGGCTCGTACTCGCGGTAAATTTTCTTGCCTACTTTCCAGCCGATGTAGCCGCCGATAATTGCGCCAATGATGGCGAAAAAGGCGGTAGCGACACGAATATCGGTTACAGGGTCGGAGCGGACGACGGCGATCAGAATGCTGGCCGTGATCTGGCCGAAGACGACCAGGCCGAGCAGCAGGCTGAGCAGGAGGCCGATGGCTACGCCCAGGCAGCAGCCAAGTGGCCCTCCATGGGCCTCGGTATTGAACTCTGGCGGCAGCGACCAGGAAGAGACGAAGGGAGATTGTGATTGCTCCTGCCCGTTCGCGCCCGGTTCAGTTGATTCTATATCATCTTTTCCCTGGTCTTCTGGTGGCTCTACCGGTTCGGAAGCGCCGGGCTGGCCATGTGTTTCCGGCTGGTCCTTAAAGGATTCTGAAAAAGATTCTGAAAACGGTTCTGACATATCTGTCCTCTAGTGATATTCAAAGGGGTGACGAGGAAGCAATATGTTCAACATAGTTCAAAACGTTCCAAACTGGCGATCACCTGCATCACCTAATCCTGGCAGGATAAAGCCGCGCTCATTGAGGCTCTCGTCGAGGGCGGCGATGTAGATATCGATGTCGGGATGCGTCTGCGAGAGCTTGAGCAGGCCATAGGGAGCGGCGATGATTCCCACATACGAGAGGCGGGGGATGCCGCGCCGTTTGAGGATATTGATGGCATCGATAGCTGAGCCGCCGGTGGCGAGCATGGGATCAACGGCGTAACACACCTGCAGGTCTACGGTATGGGGCAGGCGATTGTAGTATTCGAGCGCTTGCAGGGTGTTCTCGTCGCGGCGCAGGCCGAGGTGCCAGATTTGAGCATCGGGGATCACCTCGCGGAAGCCCTCGGCGAGGCCCAGCCCGGCGCGTAAAATAGGGGTGACGCCGATGCCTCCGGCGAGGCGCTGGCCGATCATCGGCTGCATGGGCGTCTCGATCTGAACAGGCTCCAGGGCCAGAGATGCCGTAGCCTCGTATGCCAGCAGGGCGCCGATCTCTTTTACCAGACGATAGAACTCCGGCGCGGGCGTGTTTTTATCGCGTAATGCCGTGAGCTTGTGGATCACGACGGGATGCGAGGAAATGTGTACGCGCGGAAGGTTGAGCACATCCTCTCGCCTGGGCTGCGGGACGCCTTGCATGGGAAGGCTGGGACGCTCCCCGCTCTGAGTTGTTGCCTCTGCCATTGCCTTTCGCCTCCTTTATACTTTATGTATCTGTATATGTGTTTGGTGTTCTTTCATTGAGAAACGTGTAGCTCTAGGACATTGTACCAGAGTTGGTGAAGGGCGTCGAATCGGGTTTGTGGTTGTAACTCTTAGAGACTATGCTATACTTGCGTCATGGTTATAGGAGTGAGCCAGATTACGTTACATTTGCCGGATAGCCATTCGTTAAAAGAGAAACGGCAGATTATCAAGCCGCTGATGGCGCGGGTACGTAACCATTTTGAGGTGGCGATAGCCGAGGTTGATGCTCACGATCGCTGGCAGATCGCCAAGCTGGGGATCAGTTGCGTGAGCAATAGCAGCCAGCACGCAGACGAGCTACTGGGGCATGTCTTGCGTTTTATTGAAGAGACGCGCCCTGATATTGCCGTGACAGAGATCGAGACCGAAGTGATCAACTGGTGAATACAACATGACATTACAACAGGTAGATGCTGCTTCTTCTGAGCGGCCCTATGAATCGGTGTACGTGCTGGGAGTGCGGGTAGACCGGGTTGGGCAGGAGCAGGCGCTGGATTATATAGAGCAGATGATTGCGCGGCGAAGGGCGAGCGGGAACCAATTGCCATGCCAGCAGGTGGTGACCGTCAACCCGGAATTTGTGATGGCGGCGCAGCGCAACGAGGGATTTCGTATAGCCATCAACTCTGCGGCGCTGGTGTTGCCGGATGGCACAGGAGTGGTATGGGCTGCGCGCTATCTTGGGCGGCCAACGCCGGAGCGGGTGACGGGGACAGATATGCTGCCCCTGCTGGCGCGGCGGTGTGCCGCTTCGGGCTATCGCCTTTACTTGCTGGGTGCGGCTCCAGGGGTGGCAGAAGCGGCGGCAGCACGCTTGCAGGAACTGGGGCCAGGCTTGCAGATCGCAGGAACCTATGCCGGCTCGCCTGCTCCCGCTGAGGAGGAGAAGATCATCGAAGGGGTGCGGGAGGCGCAGGCAGATGTGTTATGTGTGGCCTATGGCGCTCCAGCGCAGGAACTATGGATATATCGCAACCTTGCGCGGCTGCCTGTAGCAGTGGCAATAGGCGTGGGCGGAGCCTTCGATTTCCTGGCAGGACGCCAGCGGCGAGCGCCAGAAGCTATGCGGCGCGTGGGCCTGGAATGGTTGTATCGCCTGTATCGCGAACCCTGGCGCTGGCGGCGTATGCTGGCTTTGCCACAATTTGCTGTGCAGGTCATTTTGAAAGGACGGGAGATGCATGGCGCTTGATGCCAGGCCTGTTGAACTGAATGCTTCACGCTTGCGCTCGCTGGTTAGCAGCTTTGTGGGCAAGCGCATCCTCGTGATTGGGGACATGGTTGCCGACGAGTACCTGATAGGCAGGCCGGCACGCATTGCGCGTAATGCCCCGGTCTTGATCCTGGAATTGAACGAAGAGCGAACTATCCCAGGCGGGGCGATCAACGTAGCAGTCAATGCGCGAACGCTGGGCGCGGAAGTCTTCCTGGCGGGCGTTGTTGGCGATGACCCCTCTGGCCAGCACCTGCGCCGCGCGATCAGCGATCTCAACATGCATCAAGAGGGCCTGATAACCGATCCCCGCCGTCCGACTTCCACCAAGACGCGCATTATGGCCGGAGGTCCACAGATTGTGCAGCAGCATATCGTGCGCATTGACCGCGTGGACACGTCTGATATAGATGGGGACTGCAAAGGCCGGATCCTGGAATATATCCGCCAGGTTCTGCCGGGCATGGATGCCGTGATGCTTTCAGACTATGAGAACGGGGTGATCAGCCCGGATATTATCGAGTTGTGCATTCCGATGGCACGACAACTCAACAAGATTGTGGTAGTGGATTCACACGGCTCGCTGTTCCGCTTCCAGGGAGTCACAGCGCTCACCCCTAACCAACCGGAAGCCGAGCAGACGCTGGGCGTGACGATCAAGACGCTGGCAGAGCTGAATGAAGCGGGCCAGCGGCTGCTCGATGGCTGCCGGGCACAAGGCGTGTTGATTACGCGGGGCGCCGAGGGGATGAGCCTGTTTGAAGCGGGCCAGCCGCCGCTGCACCTGCCTGTTCATAAGCTTGACCATGCTAGCGAAATTGTCGATACGGATGGTGCCGGAGACACAGTTGCCGCTACTTTCACGCTGGCCTTGACGGCAGGCGCGAGTATGGCGGAGGCAGCATATCTG
>CADDZH010000024.1 GCA_902812455.1 Chloroflexota bacterium
CATCCCCACTCCCGCCCCTACGGCTACGATCCAGTTCCACAATCACCCCATTTGATCGGAATTTATTACCTTCTACAAGGAGCAGCGCTGCCAGGATGCCCAGCATGAGTATCGCGATTGGCATATCGATCACGTGCGGGTGCAGGTCGGCAAAGAGGAAACTCCAGAAGGGAAACTCATTGATCGTGAAGGGAATGATGCGACTACTTTGCCAGTAATTGAATGCCGGGATGGCCTTATGCGCCAGTGCAGCAGCCAGTTGCCCCTTGAGTTGCCCCAGGCCATCCAGATTGCCAATCATCGTCGCAAAATATCCACCCAGCAGGGCTATAGGAACACTGCGGCTGAGATTATAGACGAGCGAAACTGCCCCGCTAAAGGTAAGGGCAAAGAGGGCAGGAATAGCAAGATTAAAGGCAGTTGTGGGAACTATGCCCGTCAGCTTGATCAGGGTTCCAATGATGACATAGCCATAGTAGTAGTAGTTGATGTAGCCACCGGAAAACCAGGGATCGTAGGGCGGCATGTAGGGACTGCGCAAAACGGCGTTGAGGAAGGCCAGTTCCATCGGCTTTTCCCCACCCAAAAATGGATTCCAAAGATCAGGATTCAGCGAGCGAATGCCCACAAAGAGCAGGAAGGCAAGAGAAAAGAGCTCCTCTTCGATCAGCAATAACCGCCAGTGTTCGCGTAGGAAGGGTAGGATTGTCTTTCGCTGCAGGATGAAGAACGTAACAGAGCAGGCAAATACGGCAAGCAAGATGAGCGCCAGTGAGAGAAAGTTGAAGGGAAGGATATGCAGGCTTGCCAGCATCCAGGCAATGTAGGATAGAAACAGGATACCGAGCGTCTTGCTAAAGATATAGCCCCGGTCGCTCAAGCCGCGAAAAACCGAGAACACGATGGGGTAGACTAGCAAGCCTAAAACCATGATCGCCAGCCACCAGAACAGGGTAGGCGAAGCATTGGAAAGACTGCTTGCCGGGAACTGCGCGCTGAAGGGCGGCGATTGCTGGTCGTTGGCAATTTGTTGCGGTGAGAGCAGCAGCGGGCGCTGCGCTCCAGAGAGATCGGCTCCCGGTGGTGGCAACTGCACTCCTGCCATGAGCTTCTGGTAGAGCTGCTGCGGCGTATAGGGATAGGGATTGTCGCGCACAAAAATCTTGACCGTGGGGTGATCGAAAACCGAATAGCTTTCATCAGCGCTGCTATCGTCAAGCGTAATGCCGAAGAGATTAGGATGGTTCTCGAATTTGGCAGCCAGGTGAAAGCCAAGCTGGCCACTGAAGAGCAACTGGTAATAATGGATCGTCAGCGGGTAGCGAAATGGCAGGCGTGGAATGGATTTATCCAGGCGATCGGTTGCCATAGTGATCACGTTGATCGTGGGCAAAAGCGTGGCAAGCTGCCGGGCTTTCTGGACTGTATCGTCTCCATACAGGTCTAAGCCGGTTTGCATCTGCCCGCTTGCATCTTTATACGTGGACTGGGGATAGATAAACGGGCTGTAGTTGCCAATGGGCACCGGCAGTGGATCATCCCATTGCTCGTAGGTGAACACACTCCCAGGTTTTATATGAGTATATATCCAGAGCGATGCCTGGATGCGTGTGCTCGGCTGGCTATAAATGTTGAGCAGCGCCAATCCCTGAAAAATCGTCCCGGCCAGCACAAGCGCAATAGCGGCGTAGGGAAGCGCCCTCGTCGCCTGTAGGGGCAAGGAGCGGTGGGGATGCCGGGTGGGGGCCTTGCGCTTGCCCTCCTGCCCTCTCTCCTTTACAGCATCGACAAGCGCGAGCAAGAGGGCCGAGGCCATCAACACCATAAAAGGATAGATGGGCAGCATATAGCGCATGTATTTGACATAGAAGCTGCCCGTAATCGCGCTGTAGACAAGTACCCACGAGAGTACCACGAGCCAGGAGCCAGCATTGCGCTTCCAAACTCTCCACAAAAACCAGGCCAGCCCGGCAAAGGCCGCAATGCCCAGCGTCAGGCCCAGGCCCCAGAGAATCATATTGCGTGCTTCGTAGACATAGGGCGTGGTTCCGGCAAATTGCCTGACGTATGGCAGATCAACCAGGCCACGCGCCAGATCGCCCTGAAAACTCACCTGCGCCTTGAAATTCGCAAAATCAAGCAGCGCATAGGGCATGGCTATAAGAAATACAATAATGGTAGTGCAGGTCGTGACAAGCAATGAGAGCAGCGATGTAGAGAAATCGTACTTATACCAGCGCAACAGCAGGGCAACGACCACAGGGACAGCCAGGGGAGCCGCGCTGAATTTTGTGGCGAAGGCGAGGCCGTAGCCAAGCCCTGCTACCAGCGACCAGCGGATCGGGGCCTCAGTATCGACCAGGGCCACGCAGGCAAGCAGTGTGAGGACAATAAAGAAGAGCAGGAGCGAGTCAACAGCAAAAAAGTGCGCCTGCTGGATCTCAAACGGGGTGAATGTGACGAGCGCAGCCGAGAGTAGGGCTAGATTCCAGGCCTTCGGACGGCCAGGAGTCGTATCACGAGCAAGCAGTAAGCCGAGCCAGCCGGTTAAAAGAATAGTGCCGGTATCGAAGATGGCCGAGAGAGCGCGGCCCACGAGCGTGAGATTAGCAATGGTATCTATGCCTGGATAGAAGTGAGCGATGATATTTCCCAGGGTTGCCAGCAGGTAGAGCGGAAACGAGCCATAGGCGAAGAAATGCGGGTTGAGCGGCGAGGTAGCAGGGTCTAAAAACTGGGCAAAGCTTTTGGGCCAGGATAAGTTCATGGTCTGAAAGAGGATCTGGCGCTCATCTGGATGGAAGTTATTGCCCTGATCCCAGTTTATGCCATAAAGGCGCAAAGCCAGCCCTAGCAATGCCAGGCCAAAGAGGGCAAGCGGTCGCCAGCGAATGATGATCTTCACGAGTATGCTCTTCCCTGAGTAAGATAGTCCTGCTTTACGCTATGTAGTATAGGTACTGTTGAGGGACGGGTCAAGAGGAAAGAGTAGAAAAGTATTGCCAAGCACAAGAAGAATTCAGGCGACACGAGCGCACTATCGCCTGGGAAACTCACGTTTGGATAGCGGAAATACCAGAACATATGATTCACTATAATGGAGATAAGTTTTTGGAGCCACATGAATAGGATCGAGGTCCGTACTAGTGGAGAGTTACCTTCTATCCTTCATCTTCGCCATCTCCAGTACATTCACCACTAGCCTATCCCCTGATTCGGCTGCATCTACGAGCACTATATCGCCGGGTGCGAATGTGCCCTGTAGGATTGACTCAGCCAGCATATCCTCCAGCATTCGCTGTACCGTTCGCCGCAAGGGCCTTGCGCCGTAAAGCGGGTCGTAGCCTCGTTCAATAAGCACATCGCGAGCCGCTTCCGTGACTTGCAGCTCAATCTCCTGCTCTTGCATGCGCTCCTGTGTCCCTGCAATCATCAGGTGTACGATCTCTCGCAGGTGCTCAGGCTCCAAGGGATGGAAAAACACGATCTCATCAATGCGATTGAGCAACTCTGGCTTAAACAGTTCTTTCAGCGCGGGCATAATCTGCGATTGTATGTGTTCACCTGCGTTGACCTGCTGCTTCTTTTGCCCGCCAGGGACGCCAGGGATAAAGCCCATCTCTCCCTGCATAACCTGGGCGGTGCCGGCATTGGATGTCATGATCATGATCGTGTGCTTGAAATCTACCACCTGCCCATGAGAATCCGTGAGGCAGCCATCATCAAGAATCTGTAGCAGCAGATCGAAGACTTTTGGATGCGCCTTCTCTATCTCATCGAACAAAACCACACTGTAAGGCCTGCGAAGCACTGCCTCAGTCAGTTGCGCGGCCTGGTCATACCCTACATACCCCGGCGGTGCGCCGATCAGGCGAGAAACATGATGGCTCTCCATGAATTCGGACATATCCAGTTTGATCAGCGCGCGTTCATCGCCGAAAAGAGAAGCTGCCAGCGCGCGAGCCAGCTCTGTCTTTCCCACGCCCGTTGGCCCTACAAAAAGAAACGAACCAATGGGGCGCCTGCTATCTCTTATATCAGTACGCGAGCGGCGCACCGCTCTTGCTACCGCTTCCACTGCATTGCGCTGCCCGATCACTCGACGGTGCAGTTCATCCTCCAGCTTCAATAAGTGTTCGGCCTCCTCGGCTGCAATTTGCGCCACCGGGATACCTGTGCGCATAGCAACCACCTGGGCAATCTGCTGCTTATCAACAATTGGCTTGCTCTGTTTATCCGGGCCCGGCCACTCTTGCTCCGCCTTTCGCAGCTCCTGGTGCAATCTTAGCTCACGGGTTCGATGCTTTGATGCAGCGGCAAAATCCCGCTGAGCAATGGCGTAGTCTTTGGCCTGCTGGGCCATCGCCAGCTCTTCCCGTAGGTAGCGTACCTTGCCCGGCACAGCCACATATTGCACGCGCGCTCGTGCTGCTGCCTCATCAAGCAAGTCGATGGCCTTGTCGGGCTGGTAGCGCTGCTGGATATAGCGTGAAGATAGCTGCACGGCTGCTACCAGCGCCTCATCCGTAATCGTCACTTGATGAAAATCTGCATAACGCGAGCGAAGGCCACGCGCTATCTCTAATGTCTCTTCGGGGGTCGTCTCGGGCACAAACACGGGCTGAAAGCGACGTTCCAGCGCGGGATCGGCTTCAATTGACATGCGATAGCCGTCCAGTGTTGTTGCTCCTACACAACGGAACTCGCCTCGTGCCAGCATCGGCTTAAAGAGATTGGCAGCATCGATAGATCCTTCAGCTACCCCCGTTTTAACCAGCGTTTGCAGCTCATCGATGACAATGATAATATCTTTGGCCTGGATGATTTCCTGAGCAATACGTTTCAAGCGCTCCTCAAAGTCACCTCGAAACCTGGTTCCCACGGTAAGCAGGCCTACATCCAGGGCGACCACGCGGCAGCCTTGTAAATCCTCTGGCACCTGCCCATGCACAACACGCATAGCCAGCCCTTCTGCAATGGCAGTTTTGCCCACTCCAGGATGGCCAATCAAGGCGGGATTGCTCTTTGTCCGGCGAGATAAAATCTGGATGGTTCGCTCTAACTCAGCTTCCCGCCCGATCAATGGGTCAAGGGTTTGGGCCAGCGCGGCTAGCGTGAGATCGCGACTCACCTGGTTCAATGTGGGGGTTAGATCATACTTCACCTGGTACTGGTGGAAGAGATTGTTGGCGGTATGCCCATTCTTGCGCAAGACCAGGATGTGCTGGCGGGCCGGATTAAGAAAGATACCAAAGCTCTCTAAGACGCCGATCGTTACACTGTCGCGCTCGCAAAAAAGGCCCAGGAAGAGATGCTCTATCCCTATAAGCTCGCATTGAGTCTCTGCCGCCTCGCGCTCTGCGCATGCTAACACCGCCCGCACTGCACTGCCCAGCGATGGCTCACTGAGCAGCGCTTTATTGCCATATCCTACGACAAATTCCAGGGCCTGCATTACACGCGATGTGCTGGTATGAAGCGCCGCAAAGAGACCCTCGATGATCGGAGCATGGACATTCAATATGCCAAGCAGCAAATGCTCTGTGCCAACAGTCCTGTGCCTTAGCCGCTGCGCTTCTTGACGTGCAGATGACAAGGCCTGGCGGGCTTCTTTCGTATAGCGATTGAGCCGGTTCACGATCCTACCTCCCTCCAGCGTTGAGGTATATTCTCATCCTCTTTGCAAGGATATGTATCGGGCAAGTGGCGTATACAGGAAAGGTGAAAGGACTAATGGCAGGGGGAAATAAAGAAGAAAGTCCAATCTAAAAAAAGCGGCAGCTACAAAGCCGCCGCTAGAAAGGGCGATCCCGAGAGGATTCGAACCTCCGACCTTCTCCTCCGCAGGGAGACGCTCTAAATCCGCTGAGCTACGGGATCATCGATAAATTTGTGAGCCGTCTTGAGGTCTCAGCAATGCAGCTAAAACTCATTACAGGCCCTCATTTTTTGCTGCTGCTAGTATATCAGACCGGTGGAGCGGCGTCAAGTGATTTTGCAGTAGTTCTATTGTTCTTCAAATCTATCCAATTAGTACCAATTTGAAAAAATACAGGCTGTACACCTTGATTCTTTATTGTTTAGTAGGCTATACTTAAGCATACCACGCTATTGTTGACTTGCTCTACAGCGACGTACCAGGAAACAAGCTGAACAAGTAGAATGTAGGATGTGTTGGTAAGTTCTATGTCTGCAACGCCTAGAAGGGTGTATTTCACTTCATGAGATTACCTCCGAATAATAACCAGGAACCCAAAGGCCCGCAAAAGACAACAAACAGGCGCACTCGCCTGATACGCTTCACTCTATCGGCTCTGTTCATCCTTGTGGGCATACCGCTTATTGGCTTTGCGATCATGCGGGCCACCGCGCTCAACATCCCACACGACAACACAACAGTAGATAAGCCAATTAGCGCCATACTGACCATGGCGGATCAGCACCAGTTGAAATCGGTGCTCATTAGTGGCGACGATATTTACGCTACCGCCACCAATGGGCAAAAATATCACGCCGTCAAGGAAGATGGGCAGTCAATTACCACCATATTTTGGCACGATGGCGTCACGGTTACTGTCGACAGTGGGCAAAGCGGCCAGTGGACGCAGGGTGCTATCGATCTCCTTCTGATAGTTGTCCTTGTTGGAGGAGTCTTTTTCTTCTTGCGTCGCGGCGGCTTAAGCGGGCAGGCCACGCCCTTTTCGCGCTCAAAGGCCAGGCGCTTTAACGAATCGCACCCCTCTATCCTCTTTAAGGATGTGGCCGGGGTTGAAGAAGCCAAAGCCGAACTCGCCGAGATTGTCGAGTTTCTCAAAGAGCCTGCTCGCTTCATTGCAATGGGCGCCCGTATCCCGAAGGGTATCTTGCTTGTTGGCGCTCCCGGCACAGGGAAAACACTTATTTCGCGGGCCATTGCCGGTGAAGCTGGCGTCGCATTCTATAGCGTCAACGGCTCCGAATTTGTCGAAATGTTCGTGGGTGTCGGGGCCGCACGTGTACGAGACCTCTTCAAAGAAGCCAAAGATCACGCCCCATGCATTGTCTTCATTGATGAGATTGATGCCGTGGGCCGCCAGCGCAATAGTCCTGGTACGGGTGGCAATGAAGAGCGCGATCAAACCCTCAACCAGTTGCTGGTAGAGATGGACGGCTTCGACAAGCATACAAGCGTCGTAGTGATTGCGGCAACCAACCGCCCTGATGTCCTCGACCCTGCCCTGCTGCGCCCCGGTCGTTTCGATCGGCAGGTCACGCTCGATAAGCCCGATATTCGCGGGCGCCTCGCCATCCTTGAAGTCCACGCACAGGGCAAACCCCTGGATAGCGGCGTATCTCTCTCTTACCTGGCGCGCCAGACGGCAGGCTTTTCCGGCGCCGACCTCGCCAACTTGTTGAACGAAGCAGCGTTGCTGGCAGCTCGCCGCCATAAAGCAACCATCCAGATGCCGGAACTTGAAGAGTCCATCCTGCGCGTTGTGGCAGGCCCAGAACGCAAGAGCCGCGTAATTACTGAGGCGGAGAAAGCGATCATCGCCTATCACGAGGTAGGCCATGCTATCGTGATGCGTTCTATGCCGGGCGCCGACCCGGTGCACAAGGTCTCCGCAATTGCCAGAGGGATGGCCCTCGGCATCACCGTGCAGGCGCCGGCGGAGGATCGTTACTTGATGCGGCGTTCGGAACTGCTGGCAAAAATGGCCGGCGCAATGGGTGGGCGCGCAGCCGAAGAAATTATTTTCGGCGATATCACCACCGGAGCAAGCCAGGATATCGAATATATCACGAATGTAGCCCGGCGCATGGTGTGCGAATTTGGTATGAGTCCTCTTGGCAATGTAGCGCTCAAAATGGAGCCTGATGGCAGCAATTCCATCAGCGCAGAGACAGCGGCCAGAATCGACAAAGAGGTCCAGTTCCTGGTTGACCAGGCCTATGCCACCGCGCTCAATATCTTGCGCTCGCGCAAGGATAAACTGATTGCTATCTCTGAACACCTGATCCAGGTCGAGACCATTGATGGTTCAGAACTCGACGCGATGTTGTTCGCAGCATGACACGCACATTCATAGCTCTCGGATTAGATGAAGTATTACAGCGCCACCTGGGTGAGGTAATCCACCGGGTGGCGCCAGCGCTGCCAAATTTCAAATGGGTGGATCCCGCCGGCATTCACCTTACCCTTGCCTTCCTCGGCGAATTGAGCGACGAACAACTGGCCGGGGCAATTCAGGCGGCAGAGATCGCGGCAAGCGATGTTCCTCCTTTTCGCTACCGGCTCTCTCATCCCGGCATCTTCGGCTCTCCACGCCAGCCCCGCGTCCTCTGGATCGGCATCAACGAACCTTCCGGCAGGCTCCTCCGGCTCCATCGCATCCTTAACCGTGAACTTGAGCAGCGCGGCTTTGAAATCGATGCTCGCCCGTTTTCGCCCCATCTTACACTCGCGCGTATAAAAGCACCTCTTCAACCCATCGAGCAACTGGCCCTGCAGCGCTTCCTCGCGGATAAACAAGGTATGCTACCATCCCCTCATTCGTATGCGAACCACCTCAGCGTCATGAAAAGCGAACTCTCGCGGGCAGGCGCGAAATATACCAGCCTGTGCGATCTCCCTCTAGGCGGGCAAAGCGAAGAATAGATAAAGAGGCTACTGATTTGCGTT
Organism: Chloroflexota bacterium; assembly: GCA_902812455.1. The sequence goes on from CADDZH010000024.1 coordinate 8,663, forward strand.
TTCTTTATGAGAGGCTTATAATCGAAGCACCATTTAGAATAGAGTACATTCCATTCTTTGAGATGATTATCGAAAAACGGCCGATAAATCGGTGATGGGCACGATAAATCGGCCCCTACATTTCACCCGGAAGGATAGAAAATCATTCATTCTTACTTATGAAAGTTTGATATGATGCAGGGCAATAATATCTCAATCCAGCTCTTATTACTTATACCTGTTCACCTGCCAGATGCAGCCATTTTACTGATTGGCGGGGCTTGCGCCTTCCTTTTTGCCTTTTTGCTCACATTTGGCGTGCGAGCGTTCTGTTATAAAATTGGCTGGCTTGACTATCCTGCAGCGCGACGAGTGCACACCAAACCCGTTCCTCGCCTGGGCGGCGTCGCCATCTTCATAGCTTTTGTTCTGGCATCCCTGCTCTTCTATATCCCCGGCTCTACCAACGAACTGATCGTTTACTGGCTCCTTCTGGTTGCCGCTGCTTTAATGGTTATTGTGCATGCCTTCGATGATGTGCTAGGGCTAAAACCGCTGGCAAAGCTGCTGGCTCAGACGATTGCAGTGATCATTATTCTGGGGCCATGGAACGGCACATTTCACGGCGTCTTGCTCTTCACCTTCAATAATCCCTTTGGGCACGCGGTACTCAATCCACACCAGCCGTGGTATCAACAGCCAACCATTTTTCTCTTTATCCACCCGCCTTCTCCATCCATACAGCCCAGCATCACCTTTGCAGCTATCCCGGCGGTCTTGCTCACCTGGTTCTGGACGGTCGGCATGATGAACACCGTGAACTGGATCGATGGGATGGATGGCCTGGCAACCGGTGTTGTAGTGATCGCCGGCCTCTTCATTACGCTGATTAGCTTTTTGCTCCAGCAGCAAAGCATTGCTATTCTGGCTGCTATTTTTACAGGCGCCGCCCTGGGTTTTCTGCCTCATAACTGGAATCCGGCCAAAATCTTCATGGGGGATTCAGGTTCGATGTTTTTAGGGCTGGCGCTGGCAGTTCTTTCAATTATGGGGGGAGCGAAGCTGGCATCAGCCTTGATGGTGCTTGGTATACCTATTCTTGATGCTATCATCGTGGTCATTAATCGCATACGGCGCCGGCAATCGCCTCTGCACTTCGACAAAACCCACCTGCAACACCGGCTTATGGCTACCGGATTGAGCGTGAAACAAATTTGCTACGTGCTCTACGGCCTCTCGTTTGCCTTCGGGCTTCTTGCCTTATCCATTTCCGGTATTCACACGGATAATGCGCACTTCTATAAATTCATAGGTGTGGGTATCGTTGGCCTGGCAATGGTTTTCCTCGTTATCTGGATCGACTACCGGCAGCGGCAACGAGGAGTGCGCATCAATCTGGGCGGCCCTGAGAACGATAACGATAACGGAAATGATATTGATAGCACCCCGTCGCCCAATGCGCCTCCAGAGGAAAGCAAAGAAGAGAAGCCGGATGATATCCTGGCACGGCAATCAACCCGGCCTGGGGCTTAACTTAACTGGCACTAGCTACACGCCGGCTGCCCCGGCCCAAGATCATCATTATCGCCATTGGTCCCATAGCTGCTGACTTTCCAGTTGCCGTAGATATCCTGTTGCAGTGTGAGCTTGAGCGTATAGGGGTGAGATAACTTGCTGCGAGTGATGCTAAAACTATAGCTCTGTGCATTTCCCTGAGTTGTTGCGCTTCCCTCTACCTCGCTGTAGTGGGTGATCGGGCCGTAACAGCGGTCATCGAGCTGGGCCTGCTCTGTAAACGCATTCTCAGGCGTCTGAACGGTGATAGTAGCCGCCAGGTCGTTGTACGCCTGGTGATAATCGCGGTTAGAAATAGCTGTAAGGAAGTTGGTTGCGGCTGTCGCTGCCCCGGCGCTGGCGCTGGTAGCGCTGAAAAAGTTTACCACAGCATAGGTGATAACACAGGCTAAAACTGCGCATACCACAAGCACAATGCCCCAGATGAGCAACCTGCGTCGCCAGTTTGATCGAGGAGCCGGCTCGCGTCGTGGACGAGCTACGCGCGGCATCGTTGGAGGGCGTTCGATACGCGATCGACTATGAGGAGGGCGTTGGGGGAGACCCCGCTGTCTCCCTGTGCCACCAGTGCTGCCATTTGAGGCAGCAAATCGCGCATTGAAAGATGTATCTCTGGCTTGCCTATCCTTGCCCTGGCGCCCCCACATACGAGGTTTACCTCCTGTTCTATCTTTGCTAGAAAGCGAGTTACGCTGCTGGCTCTATACATCGAGCATCACAAGGCCGCTCAGCCTGGCATGAGCACGCTGCAATTGTTCCTGCGCTTGCTTTGCCTGGGTACGAGTTGTACGCCCCTTTGCAATGATTAACACCGTCTGATCCACCAGCGTCCCAATAAGAGCGGCATCGGGGCCTGCAAGTACCGGTGGGCTATGAAACACAACGAGTCCGGCCCGGTCCTCCTTCTCTCTAAGAGAGAGGCAGAGCGCATGCACAACTTCTGGCAATTTCGTTGAAAGCAGTAGCTGTCTTCCATCTTTGACACTACCGGCGCCGAGCAAGCGTAGACCGGGAACGAATGTGTTTCTCAAATACTGGCCCACTTCTTGAGGTATGGGTGATTCCTGCTCCTCAACCAGCAAGTCGCTTAATCCTTTGTCCTTCTCTAAGCCAAAACGCTGCTCCAGGCTGGGTGCTCGCAAATCTGCGTCCACCAGTATCACCGGCATACCGCTTTGAGCGGCTGCAATACTAACGTTTGCTGCCACCGTTGCCTGGCCGGCATCCTCTGCTGGCGCTGTCAGAAGCAGGGAGTGGGACGTATGCTCGTCTTCACCCCAACCAAAACGAATATTTGCCAGTAATGTATAATAGGCTTCGCTATATGCAGAGGTTGGATCATAATCGGTGAGCAGGGCTACCTGCTCTTGTGAACGAATACTCAAGGAATAGCTCCCTCCGGCTCATTTTATGTACACAGCAAAAGGCAGAGATAACCAGCTATCATCTCCGCCTCCTCACCTCATTGATTGTATTATGCCTTGTCAATCTATATATGAAATTTGACGATCAAAATCGGTACCCCATGTCATGCTGAGCGAGTGAGCCGAAGCCCTGAACGCAGTGAAGGGGAAGCATCTCTGTCGATCGGCAGCGGATGTTTCGCTTCGCTCAACATGACATAATCTATGCTCCTTAAAGGTTAACATCGCGGCCCCTACGGCTTCTGATGCGGCTTGCTGCGGCCCGGAATTGGTGCGCGTGGGATTTCAGCATAGATAGGCAGTTGAAGTACGCTGGCCGCATCATCCTTGTTATGGATACGATCATCCAGGTAATCGATAAGAAAAACCAGGGCAAGAGCAACGACAAGCGCGACAATAACCAGCACAACCAGCAACGTCACCTTGTTAGCGGACGAGCCGGGTATTGTAGCCGGGTCCGAGGCGCCGCTGATAATCTGAGCAGATACAGCCGGTAAGTCACTGCTGGCCTTAGGAGAGCAGGATGCTTGCTTCGAGACGACATACTCCAGGTATGAGCAGATATTGCTAGTGCTCACCTCGCCTACGGCATTGGCTATCGCCCATGCTCCTGCAGGTGTGCTCCATGTTGCCGTTACTGTCACCAGGCTATGCGAACGAGTAGCGGCCAGGGCGCCACCAATAGCAGCCGGGTCTTGCCAGGGCCCCAGATCAGCATTGGCCCCAAATCGTTGATCGATTTTGCTCATGTCAGCGCCGATTTGCTGGGATACCTGGGTATCAAATTCTTTGGAAGAGAGCAGAGGACTTGATACCATAGCATCGGCCAGCGCCTCTGAGACTGCAACATCATCGGCATAGCTTGTATCCACGCCATTGGGAGAGGGTTGCAGGCCAATCTGAATGGTAATGTTGGAGCTATAGGCCTTCAAGGCGCCAGGAGTTTTACGCAAGTGATAGTATTGATATGCAGCGTAGAGCGCCACCACTCCCACAATCAGTACAATCAACCAGAAACGCCGCCAGATAATTGACCAGTATGCCCGTAGTTCCACGGATCTCAAACCTTTCTTTAGACAGATAGAAAAACAGCGAACATTCTTTATATCCTACAAGGTCACCTGATGAATTTTAAACAATAACCGGGGTATATGAGCGCGATTGCCTGGGCCGATCAATCGGCGGTGGGCGCGATAAATCGGGCCCCTACGGATATCCCGGAATGATTTTGTAATCTTCATCGGGTGACTGCAATCTGTGCTGTTTCCGCTCGCTCATCTTAGCTTCAACAAACTGCAAAATGCGGCGGCGGAAACGCGGCTTATCAAATTCCAGTGCGTGGTTGCGTATTGCCTGTGGATCATACTTGCGCTCATCGAAGCGCGCCAGCACTTCTACAAGACTCTCAATCGTTTGTTCCCTGAAAAATTCGCCGGTCACGCCCTCGACCACTGAAGTCAGGGCGCCACCTGCGCCATAGGCAATCACGGGCCGGCCAGATGCCTGGGCTTCTAGTGGTGTGATGCCAAAGTCTTCCTCGCCCGGGAAGAGAAGAGCGCGGCAATGAGAGAAGTAGTAGAGTACTTCTTGGTCAGACAGCCGCCCTGTAAAGCGTATGGTCGGGCCTGCCATTTTTTTGAGCGCAGCTTCGTCGCGCCCGCTGCCGATAATCACCAGCGGGAGCTTGAGCCGATTACAGGCCTGGATGGCCAGGTCAATGCGCTTATAGGGTATCAGCCGGCTCACCACAAGAAAATATGCTTCTGGCTGCGTGGCCGGATCAAAGATGAAACGCTGGGCATCGACCGGAGGCGGGATAACCACTGCTTCACGGCGATAGTATTTCTGGATACGCTCAGCCACCACCGGAGAATTAGCGATAAAGTGGTCAACACGCATGGCCGTTGTCTGATCCCAGAGGCGTAGGCCTGTAATAAGGAAAGGCAGGAAGCTGCGCGCTATTTTGCTGAATTTCTCGCGCTCCACGTATTCATAGTAATTCCAGCACCAGCGCATGGGCGTATGGCAGTAACAAACATGCAGGGTTTCCGGCCTCGTGATCACGCCTTTGGCAAAAGAGGATGAGTTGCTAATGACGAGATCATAGCCACGCAAGTCCAGGGTTTCTATGGCAAAAGGATAGAACGGCAAATATGGCTGGTGATACCTGGTTACCAGGGGAAAGCGTTGCATGAATGTGGTACGCACATCCATGTGCTGAAATTCGGGATCAACCCGTTTTGGGTCATACATGGTGGTATAGAGAGGAGCAGTGGGAAATATTTCGTGGAATGCCAGCACCACGCGCTCTGCTCCACCCATCTGATTGAGAAAATCGGTGACCAGCGCTACTTTCATCTAGTACGCTCCCCGGCTGAACAGCACCGCCGGTATCGTGCGCAACAGGATCTGGAAATAGAGGCGCAAGGACCAGTTTTCGATATAGTAGAGGTCCATCAACACGCCTTCATCGAAGCTGATATCGCTGCGCCCGCGTATCTGCCATAAGCCGGTCAACCCTGGCTTAATGGCCAGCCGGCCTTTTTGCCATTCTTCGTATTGCTCCACTTCATACGGGATAGGAGGACGCGGCCCCACCAGGCTCATGTCACCTTTCAGCACATTGATAAGCTGTGGCACCTCATCGAAGCTCCTACGGCGTAGAAATTTGCCTACACGTGTAATACGCGGGTCGTCCTTTATCTTAAAGAGGGGGCCTTGCGCCTCGTTGCGGTCGAGCAATGCTGCCTTCATATTGTCCGCATTCTGATACATGGTACGGAATTTGTAGCATTTGAACAGGCGCCCCTGTAACCCCACACGATCCTGCTCATAAATGACCGGCCCGGCAGAATCCAATTTGATGGCTAAGGCGATACATAACCACAATGGAGAGCCTATGACCAGGATAAACAGAGAAACCACCACATCTACCATGCGCGTAATAAGCTGCTCGAGAGAGTTCAGCGAGACTTGCTTGATGTTGAGCAGGGGAATGCCCTCAATGGCCTCCATATCGATGCGCGAGAGGCTGAACTCATAGAGATCTGGCACAAACTTAAATGAGGTACCCAGGCGCTCACAGAGGCGGACAGTCTTGATTGCCTGCTGGTGCATCGAAGAGGGAAGGGCAATAATGACCTCGTCAACCAGCATCGATTGGATCACCAAGCGCAGGTCATCCAGGGTACCAAGCATCTTAAAGCGCCCGAAATCACCCGGCGGCTCATTCTTGTCGTTGAGAAAGCCCACAATCGAGTACCCCAGATGGGGGTTCGCCGCGATGTTCTGCATAATCATCTTGCTCAGCCGGCCCGAGCCAACCACAAGCAGGCGCGTTTCGCCTAAGCCAATGCGGTAGAGCCAACCCATCACGACCGAGACGATCAAGCGCTCCAGCGAAAGCACGACAATAGCCATCACCCACACAAATGGAACGATCAGGCGCGAATTTGAGGGTGGCAAGAAGACAAAATAGTAGGCGATCAGGATGGCCAGGCCGATGGTTGCAGACATGGCTATGGTTTGCACCTGGCGAAACCAGGTGCCGGTCAGGCGCATTTTATAGAGGCCGCGAATGGCAAGGATGACAAGCAGGCCAACAACAATACCGATCTGTTGCGGTATAAAACTCGTTATTGGAGTAGGCACAAACTGGTTGTGCAGGTTTCCGCCCAGGTTATTACGAATAATCTCCAGGATGCGGCTATTACCCAGAACATTATATCGTAGTATGTAGGCGAGGAGAAAAGACACTTCAATGAGGATCGCATCTAGCACAAGTATGGTAATCCGCTCGACGAGGCGCCAATGCCGGCGATAGGAACGTCGCTTTGAGATGGCTTTGACGATAGGCCCGGTTGCGCCCGTCCTTATATCCAGGGCTCCTGTCCTATCTGTATCTGAATCGATACCTGTGACCTGTGATAGCTTACTCGTGTTCACGATCCATGTTACCTATTATTATCGAATGAACGAAACAGGCCGGGCCTGTTCCTGTGAGCCTCGCCAGGCGGCTGCCTGCTCATAGACACGAATGGTTTGCTCAACCATCACCTGGGCCGAAAACCGCTGCGCAACGGAAGGCGCCAGGGATTGACATCGTTCTCTCAATGCCTGATCGGTTAACGCTCTATACAGCGCCTTCGCCAATGCCTCCACGTCCTGCGGATCGACGGTTAGCGCTATCCCCAAACCGGCTTCCGGCAGGCTAGAAACATTCGATGTCACAACCGGAATACCGCTGGCAAGAGCTTCCGCCACCGGTATACCAAAACCCTCATACTGTGAAGGATACACAAAGGCCGAGGCGGCTGCATACCAGAGAGCGTGTTCGCTCTCTGCCACAAAGCCAGGAAAGAGCACATCCGCTTCTAATCCCAGCTTTTTGACGCGCTCAAAAATAGCATTATACAACCATCCCTTGCTCCCAGCCAGCACCAATTTTTCTTGTCTACCATATATACTACGTAATTGCGCATAGGATTCGATGAGCGTTGTAATATTCTTACGCGGCTCCAGAGTGCCAAGATATAAAAGAAAGCCACCTGCCAGGCCCTGCTTTTGCCGGAAAGCGTCTAACTCTTCTTGCTCCGGCCTCTTTGCGAACTTTTCATCGATGCAGGGGTAAACTGTTTGTACTCGCCCGGCAGGAATGCCCACGAGTTCAACCGCGTCCCGCTTGGTGCTTTCCGAGACGCTGACAATCATCGTGGCATGGCGCAGGCTGCGAATAGTGAATGTGCGATGATACAAGCGTTTCGAGCGGGTTAGCACGTTCGGAAAACGCAAGAATGCCAGATCATGCAATGTTACTACCCCAGCGCAGCTCCGGGGTAACATTACCGGTAGCACATTCACGGGAGAATGCAAAACATCAATGCGTTTTTGCCGTATCAGCGCTGGAAGCGTCAATTGTTCCCAGGCAATCCTTGCCAGAGGGCGCGACTCAGGCCACGGCGCGGCAATATAGGTAATTTGAGGATGCCACGCTCCCAACTGCTCTACTACATCTTGCCCATTGACAAACACTGTATAAGCATGCTCCCCTGGCCACTTCGCCAGCCCTGCCAGCAAGTGCCGGATATAGCGGCTCACGCCTGCATTCCGGTAATTCTGGCTGTAGGTAAGCAACTGGGCATTGATCGCAATGTGCATACCGGCAGTCTCCTCATGTCCCTATAACGTCTCTGGAATTGGCAAGGTAACAGCTTGTGGATGTAGTACCCTTTAGCCGCTCACTTGCGTGTTCTCACATGAGAGAGTATACTCACCTTTGATGGAGTCGTACAGTATGCGATAGAAGATAGCAAATAGGCATAGAAAAGAGCGACGCATTGCGTTTTTTTCTACGCCGGTGTATTATAGCCTAAAATTGGAGTCACTGCCTAGCAGGCAGTGCAGCGAGCACAAATTGAAGGACTGTAAGGAGTACAGCCTGATTATTTAGAGTGTACTCAGGGGAGAAAGGTGCGTTGGCCAACAAACAACTCCGTCTTGATGTTGCACAACTCACAGATGTTGGCCGCAGGCGTGAACACAACGAAGATAATATGGCCTATGTCATCCCCAAAGATCCTGAGGTGATGGCAAAAAAAGGCGCGTTGTTCATTGTGGCCGACGGTATGGGCGGGCATGCAGCAGGTGAAGTGGCCAGTGAAATAGCAGTAGATACTGTCAGCAATGTGTATTATCAAGATGACAGCGATGATGTTGCCACTTCGTTGCTGCACGCTATCAAACGAGCAAACACACTGATTCACCAGCGAGCTGCTGAGAATATGCTGCGCAGCGGCATGGGCACGACCTGTGTGGCCGCAGTCTTGCGTGGCAATATGGCCTATGTGGCAAATGTTGGTGATAGCCGGGCCTACCTCATACGCGGAAACCTGATTAACCAGATATCACAAGACCATTCGTGGGTGGCCGAACAGGTACGCGCTGGGCTGTTGACTGAAGACCAGGCACGCACTCATGCCCAGAGAAACGTGATCACTCGCAGTCTAGGTACACAGTCCGATGTCGAAATCGATGTCTTCTCAGAGCCATTGGAAGAGGGCGACAGGCTGATTCTTTGTACTGATGGTCTCTCCGGTCTCGTCAGCGAAGAAGAAATGCGCAACATTGCCACTCAATCGCCGCCTCAAGAGAGCGTCTATCATCTTATAGAAAAAGCTAACGAGAATGGTGGCCCTGATAATATTACCGCTATTGTGGTAGCGGTAGAGGAAGTAGGCGTTGAGCCACCCAGTGTGCGCCGCCCCGTTCCTGCCGGTTATGTCAATGGCAATGAGACGAGCGAGAATACGGTTATCCTTGGCTTACCACTGGCCTCATCCTCTCCTGCCTTCAGCGATGGTCGCGCTGCCGCCAATTCCTTGCGCGCTCCCAGTGGCCCATTAATCTCACCTGAGAGTATCTCTGCCACGCAGCCCCCCACGGCAGCGAAAGCCAGAAAACGCAGTCGCCTGTTCTATCCAACAGCAGCTCTCCTTATCCTGCTCATTGCGGCCTTGCTCGCCAGCGGAGCATACTTTTACCTCTTCGTGCGCTCAAATACGAGCAACAATGCCGGGCAAAAACTCGCCAATTCCCAGAAACTGATCAGCCAGGCACAGGCAGAAACTGTTTCCAATCCTCCGGCTGCTCTTCACGATCTCGCCTCGGCGCAAAGCATGCTGCTGGCTCTCGTCCACGACAACTCCTTGAGTACCCAGCAGCACAACAAGGCCCTGGGCATCCTGCAAGGGAGCTTTACCCAGGCCGTCAAATCAGCCATCATCAGCTATAACCAGCAGGAACACATTCTGCCGGTTGATTGTCTCTCTGCTTCGACAAGCGTCGTAGGCACCGGCAGCACCAATACGCAGCCGCAAGCGGTCGCCTTGATCCAGGTAGCAGGCAAACCATCCCTCTTCGCTCTTGGCACAGACAGTAAGCTCTACCAGATAAACATGGCCAACACGAGCCTGATTCCTTATCCGCTTCCATCCACGCCTGCGAACGCACAGGTGAAAGCTATCACAGCCTATAACGGAACCCAGCTCGCCCTGCTCGTCTTCCAACCTGAGGGAAGCCAGCGCACCAGTTATAGCCTGGCTATCCTTGCACCTGATCAGAAAAAGATCACCTCATCCACTACCATCCCCCTCGGCAATGCCCAGGCGCCGGCGCTCATTGCTGCTTCCGGGCAAGATATCTATGTCGAGCTGACCTCGAACTCATCACAAGTTTCTATTCTTGACTATGCTCCATCTACTAGCGGCAACCACGCCCTGCAATCGCCGGCATCGAGTACCTTCTCGGTTTCGGCAAACATCGTGAGTATGGCGGCCTTCCCGAACCACCTGCTGTTCTTCTTACTGCAAAGCGGGCTTGTGCAAAGCTTACAATTTGCCAGTGGCGAACGAGCATCAACCAGTGTTTTCGTGCAGCAGGTGATCCCCCAGCCACTGCCTGTCAGCGCCCAGCGCTTCACCTGGCAGACAATCCTGCCACCTGTGACAACAGCTAGCTCGAAGGCTTTAACTGTGCCGGGGGCAACTTCCCAGGAAGCGCTTGTCGCCAGCGTCGTCAACAATGTCTCACACCTCTATATTATGGACGCCGTGCTTCATCGCATCCTCGATTTGCAGCCATCAAGTCTCGCCACGCGGGCCGCATCCGCTACCCCAGGCGCAAGCGCCACGGCAAGTAGCGCGGGAGGTGGAACCAGCAATGGCAGTAATGCGACCACAAGCACACTCCAGGTGGTACAACAGTATGCGTCGCCTACCCTCTTCGCCCAACTGAAAAGTATGGGGGTTGACCCGCAAGGGGCTACTATTGATGTACTCTCGCAGAATTCTTCTTCCTCGCTTAACCTGGTCTCTTTTAACGTCAATGCCAGGCCTCAAAGCAACTGTGGATAATATTTTAAGTCATGGTTCAAATGAACGTGACAGTCTCTCAATCAGCAGAACAGCCCGGATATGTCATGTTGAGCGCAGCGAAACATCCGCTGCTGATCGACCGAGATCCGCAGGCTGCGCTCAACATGACATGCCTGAACCTTGCCCAAGAAGGATTATGTCTTAGAACTCTGGTAACACCTTTTATCCTATTCAGAAAGGCAGCTTAACATCGTGGTTTTTCCAGTGCATTACCGGACTCATACATGTGGTGATTTAAATACAAGCAATATCGGACAACAGGTTACGCTGGCCGGTTGGGTCAACCGGCGCCGCGATCATGGCGGGCTTATCTTTATCGATCTGCGCGATCGCTACGGCATTACGCAAGTTGTCTGCGATCCGGAGCGCTCTCCTGCCGCTCACCAGATTGCTTCAGAACTGCGTTCTGAGTATGTTGTGCAGGTGAGTGGTACAGTGGTGCATCGCCTGCCTGGAACCGAGAACCCCAGATTGAAAACCGGGGATATCGAGGTTGCGGCAGAGCGCATTAACATATTAAATCCTTCGCGCACCACGCCGTTCCCGATCAGCGATAACATCCAGGTTGACGAATCGCTGAGGCTCAAGTACCGCTACCTGGATCTGCGCCGTCCACACATGCAGCATAATATGATCCTGCGCCATCGCATGGTCAAAGAGATTCGTGACTACCTTGACGAGCGGGGCTTCCTGGAGATAGAAACGCCGATCTTGATGAAAAGCACGCCGGAGGGTGCCAGAGATTATCTTGTTCCCAGCCGCCTCTACCCTGGCGAGTTCTATGCTCTGCCACAGTCCCCACAGCAGCTCAAACAGTTATTGATGGTCGCAGGCATGGATCGCTACTTCCAGATTGCCCGTTGTTTCCGCGACGAAGACCAGCGCGCAGATCGGCAGCCGGAATTTACCCAGCTTGACCTGGAAATGGCTTTCGTCGATGAGAACGATGTGATGTCGGTCATCGAAGGACTATTGATCTACCTGGTGGAAAAGACAACGAACAAACGTATCAAAGAGCGACCTTTTCCACGCCTCAGTTATCGCCACGTCATGGATCGCTACGGCACCGATCATCCCGACCTGCGCTTTGATCTACCTTTGGTAGACATATCAGACCTGGCGGGGGCAGGCACTTTTGGTGTCTTCCAGAATGCGCTGGCAACGGGCGGCATCGTGAAGGGGATTCGCGTGCCTGGAGCAGCCGGCTACAGTCGCAAAGAGATCGATGAACTGACCGAGTTCGCGCGCATGCTGGGCGCCAAAGGGCTGGTTTCCCTGGCTATCAGTCCCACAGGTGACATACGCTCTCCCTTGACCAAATTTATGGCTCGCGATGAAGTTCAGGCCATCATCGACCGCCTGCAGGCAGGGCCGGGCGATCTGGCGCTCTTCGTTGCCGACAATGCCAAAGTATGCAACGATGTGCTCTTCCGCCTGCGCGTCAGGCTTGCCGAGCAGTTGAACCTGATCGACCCTAACGAAATGGCCTTCTGCTGGGTCGTCGATTTCCCGCTCCTGCACTACAATGAGGAAGAGCAGCGCTATGAGGCAGAGCATAATCCCTTTTCAGGCATGGATGAGGCTCATATCTCGCGCCTCGACACCGATCCGCTGAATATTCGCGCCAAACAATACGACATCATCTGCAATGGCTATGAGATCGGTGGCGGCAGCGTGCGTATCAATGTTGCCGAAATCCAGCACAAAGTCTTTTCACTCATGAGCCTGAACGATGAACAGATCAAAGAGCAATTCGGGCACATGCTCGAAGCCTTCGAATATGGCGCGCCACCACACGGCGGCATCGCTCTCGGCATTGACCGCATGGTCATGCTCTTCGCCAATGAAGAAAGCATTCGCGAAGTGATCGCTTTCCCCAAGACGCAGAGCGCCCAGGATTTGCTTATGGGCGCGCCCTCGCCTGTGGATGAGAAGCAATTAGAGGAGCTGCACTTGCAAATCAGGGATGAAGGGAAGCCTCGGGAATAAGCGGTGAAAACCAGCGGCCAGGACAGGGGCAAGCCCTGTCCCTACCCTTGGGGGCACGGGCCAAGAACTGGCGCCGCAACCAGGACAGGGGCAAGCCCTGTCCCTACCCTTGGGGGCACGGGCCATCCCCAGAAAACCGATCGGGCTAGGGCAGAGGAGGCCAGCGGAGCTCTGCCCCTACCCTCGGCTGCAAGGCCATCTCCAGAAACCCATCCCCCTTTTTTACCTATGGAGGGTATATATTCCCTCTAAATTTGGAGACATCGGTATACTGAATATAGAGAGAGATATTTCTATAGAAGTATCTCTCTCATCAAAAGCAAATCAAAAACACATCAGACCTCTAACAATCATTGGTTCGATATCCGGTTGGGAGGATGGAAGGAGAAAAACATGTCAACAACAAATCAGGTACATTCAGTTCCTGGCTCTGGCTCGGCAACTTCGCTCAGCGTACTGAATCGCCAGGGAGTTATCGGCAATGCGGGAGTGGGAGTGGGTGTTGGACCAAAGTTTGCCCCTACGCTAACAGAAGATGAAGCAGTAAGCCAGGCCCGTCTGCTCAAGGCGCTGGCAGATCCGACCCGTTTACGTATCTTGAGCCTGTTAAGCCGGCACGAAGGTGAAGTCTGCGTCTTCGAGATCGTGGAGAGCTTTACCCTGGAGCAACCCACCATTTCGCATCACCTGCGCATCCTGCGCGATGCAGGCCTGGTCGATTGCCGCAAAAAAGGCCTCTGGGCATATTATTACGTCCGCAGAGAAGCTTTGAAGCGCGCCCAGGACATGATCAACGAGCTGGCGTAGAAATACTGTATGGTAAGCCTCGTAGGGGCGGGAGCAGTTTTACAGGGTAGCGCTGCACCCAGGGCGGGGACAAGCCGCCGCCCCTACTATGGTGACGGCGGCTCTGGCCGACTCGTATCATGGTAGGGGCGACCCAGGCGCGAGCCCTGCAAGGTCATTGCATTTCTCATGTCATTCGCCGACAAAATCTTGTAAAGCGGGAGCGGAAGAGGCAGGAAGTACCAAGACGAAGGGCAAGCGCAAGGCCCAAACGGACGGGCGACCATAAAGGCAATAAATGCCGCACCCGACCACCCCGTATCCCCGCTCGCCCCTACGGGTACGAGCGATATTCTTGTAAGAGGTGATGAGATAATTCACCATTACCACGACTATATTTGACAACGAGAAAGACCTTCATTGTTTATCTCGTAGCGCCCCCCTCCTTACGTATAAATGATTCCCTCGTCAAAGCTGATCTCGGCATGCTCCCAGTCCAGTACATCAGCAAAATCTGCCTTGAATGACTCTAATTCCCGCTGCCGGGTAGCTTCATCAGGCATCTCGTTATCTTTCCATAACAGCAGGATGGTCACCATATCGGGTGATGCCGCATTTTTGAAGACGAAACGCTGAGCCGAACCGGTAAACCTGTGGCGCTGCTCCTCGTAAACTTCCTTTAGCTTTTGCTCAAACTCTGCCTGCCGTCCTGCGCGTACTTGCACCCTTATCTCGGTGCAGAGCAGTTTGATGCGGGGATTATACACGCGCCATTCGGGGGACGTTGTGCGAACGCGACCTGGCGGGTTATGCTTGAAATCCTCAACTGCCTGTTCCGGTACCATATATCGCCCGCCTACTTTTCTCGCCGGAAGGCGTTTGCTATGAATATGTTGCAGTACCCGGTCTTCAGAAATACCCAGCACTTCAGCAACTCGCTTGACGGGGACATGTCCTGGGATATACAAATATTCCTTCTCCTCTGCCATAAAGATAATTTATTGTTAACAACGTTTCTATGTAAATTTTGGTTTCTCACCGAGATATCTTGTCATATTTCGTTATTCATGCTATTATATCGACACATATCTAGGAAAGGGCACCAGTAACGATCAATAAGGCAAAGCTTACGTGTGAAGAAGAGTTCTTGAAAGGGAACAATTACACATGTCACCCTGAGCGAGTGAGCCGAAGCCCTGAGCCCATTCGCTTCGCTCAAGGTAAACTCCGCGAAGGGGAAGGGGGAAAGGTCTCTGTCCCTCGACTGAGATCCTTCGCTTCGCTCGGGATGACATGGCTGCGCTCAGCATGACACTGCTGAACCCTTCCTAACTACTCAGAAAAGGAATGTATATGATCATGACAGATACTCCTGCTCCATTAAATGACGAACAGCGCCCTTCTTCCCCGGATGTTCCATCCTTCATGCCAGAAAACGATGCAGAAGTCGCGCGGCAGCTTTTAGTCCATCGCTATCTCAGTGAACAGATGGGCGGCATTCTCCCCCATTCGCTCAATCTCTCCCAGGTACAGCAAGTTCTCGATGTCGCTTGCGGCGCTGGTGGCTGGGTCTATGATATAGCCTGGCAGCACCCTTCCATGCAGGTCACCGGCGTTGATGATCGAGCCTATTTCGTCGAACAGGCCCAACGCCTCATCGCCAGTCTGGATAATGCGCGTATCGTGCTGCGGGATCTGCATCACCTCGAAGGTGAGCCTTTAACCCCTGGCCTCTTTGACCTGGTCCATATGAGGCTCCTCGCAACCGACCTGCCTCCACAAGCATTTCCGGCCCTGCTGCAGTCGCTCTTACGACTCTGCCATGTTCATAGCCTGCTCGTCTGGACGGAGCTAGAGCTACCGATTACCACCAGTCCTGCCCTCCAGCAATTGCTCGAATTGACCCTGGGTGCTCTCAAGACTGTGGGGCGCAGCTATACACCCGGCCATACACTTGGTATTACCGCGCATATGGAGTACTGGCTGCGCCAGGCCGGCTACCATATCACCTACAACGGCGCCGTTGCCATTGATGTTTCTCAAGGAACACAGGTTCATGACGTTTTTGTGCGGCAAATAGGGATTTTTACTCACCAGGTACGCGATTTTCTCCTGAAAACAGGAGTAACCTCGACGAGTATCTTCGAGGAGACTTTCTCACATATGCGGCAGGAGCTACAGGCAGAAACCTTTCGCGGACTGATCTATGCACGCACAGTGGTTGGTGAGAAATAAAACACCCTGCTTGTCCTATGCGCGTGCAAATTAGCATAAACGTGGTAGAATACTAAACATAGGCGGGATTACATGTTAACTGCCGCATATTTTTATCGCATCTTTTGATGAATGACATGAGGTATGTGTCACATGCAAGAACACCAGCCACCATCAGTACCACTTCCGCTACCTGAGCCTGTTCAAAGCACCGTATCACAGGCGCTGGAATTTGGCTCCAGGGTACAACCTTTCAGCGTCGAGAGTGTCACGAAGGCACCGCGCATTCGCGATGCACAAGTATTTAAAAGCGTCTGCCCCTATTGCGCGGTTGGTTGCAGCTTAAATGTCTATGTCAGGGATGGCAAAGTACTTGACGTCGAAGGCAACCCGGACAGCCCCATTAATCGTGGGACGCTCTGCCCGAAGGGAGCAGCCAGCTTCCAGTATAGCGTCAATGCGAGCCGTTTAACACAGGTGCTCTACCGCGCACCCTATGGTGACCACTGGGAGGTCAAATCCCTCGATTGGGCTATGGAGCAGATAGCCCAGCGGGTCAAGAAAACGCGCGACGAGACATTTGTCGAACGCCTACCCGATGGGCGTGAGGTCAATCACACCCTGGCTATGGCCTCGCTCGGCGGTGCCACGCTGGATGTTGAAGAAAATTATTTGATGAAGAAGCTCCTCACGGGAGGACTCGGCATCGTCTCCATTGAGAACCAGGCCCGTATATGACACAGTTCCACTGTACCCGGTCTGGGTATCTCGTTTGGACGTGGCGGAGCCACAACCTTTCCGCAAGACCTTGTCAATAGCGATGCCATTTTGATTATGGGCAGCAACATGGCCGAGGCCCATCCTGTGGCCTTTGCAAATGTCGTCAAAGCCAAGGAACGAGGGGCCAAGGTTATCCATGTAGACCCGCATTACTCGCGCACCTCAGCATTGGCAAACCTGTATGTCCCTCTACGCGCCGGAAGCGATATTGTGTTCCTGGGGGCGATCATTCGCTACCTGCTGGAAAACAATGCCTACTTCCACGACTATGTGGTGAATTATACGAACGCCGCTACACTGATTCGCGAGGACTATCATGATCCAGAAGACCTGGATGGCGTCTTCTCCGGCTATGATCCCGAAACGGGCACCTATGCTGATCAAAGCAGTTGGGAGTACCAGTATGATGATCAAGGCCGCCCATTGAGGGATCCCACCTTGCAGCATCCACAGTGCGTTTTCCAGATCATGCGTCGCCATTATGCGCGCTACACACCAGAAATGGTGGAGCATGTATGCGGGGTGCCACGTGAGTTGTGGATGCAAGTCGTTCAGACGCTGGTTGAGAACTCTGGACGTGAGCGCACATCGGCTATTTGCTACGCAGTTGGTTGGACGCAGCAATCCAAGGGAGTGCAGATCATACGAGCTGGAGCCATTATGCAACTCTTGCTGGGCAATATCGGTCGCCCTGGCGGGGGCGTTATGGCTTTGAGGGGGCATGCCTCGATCCAGGGTTCGACAGATGTGCCAACGCTGTACGACCTGCTGTCGGGCTATATGCCGCAGCCAAGCGCCCTGCTCTCCCCGACACCACGCGCTGAAGACTCCCCCGGGGCAACAACGTGGGGAGAAAAAAGAGATGTAACCACACATGTCCTGTCACAACAGACACTTGCTGAGTACATCGACTCAGCGGGACAGAAGCTGGGCTGGTGGTCAAACTTCCCTGCATATATAAGGAGCCTGCTGCAAGCATGGTATGGTGAAGAGGCTAACGAGGAAGACGGCAATACCGCCTATCGCTGGCTCGCCAAGATGACTGGGGATCATTCGCACCTGGTCACCAGCTATCAGATGCTGGATGGAAAAGTGCGGGGCTACTTCCTCTTCGGCCAGAATCCTGCTGCCGGCAGCACCCATTCCACTATGCAGCGCGAGGCCCTGAAACAGCTTGATTGGATGGTGGTGCGCGACCTCTATGAAGTTGAATCGGCAGCTTTCTGGTATAAGCAGCCAGGGTACGGGCCAGAAACAGAGCCAGTTGATTCGAGCAAGATCAAGACGGAAATCTTCCTCTTACCTGCCGCAGGCCCGTTAGAAAAAGCCGGCAGCTTCACGAATACGCAGCGGCTTTTACAATGGCGAGATAAGGCGGTCGATCCCCCAGGCGATGCTCGTTCCGATCTCTGGTTCGTTTACCATCTCGGCAAACGCCTCAAGGAACTCTACGCTGATAGCAAGGAACCACGCGACCGCCCTATACAGGCGTTGACATGGGATTACGACATGGAAGAGCCGGAACCTGGCTCGCGCATCCTCGATGAGCCGGATGTGTTGCTGGTGTTGAAAGAGATCAATGGCTACTATGTGCGCCCACCGGCAGAAAAAGGGAAGAGAGCGGGCAAGCAGCGCACTTATACGCTGCGTGATGCGCCGCACATTCCCAATTTTACCGTGCTCAAGAGCGATGGGAGTACCGCCTGTGGCTCATGGATTTACAGCGGTGTCTATCCAGAGCCTGGGAAGAACCTGGCAGCCTCGCGCATCACTGGAAACTATCCCCACTTGCAATGGGGATTTTCCTGGCCTGCCAACCGCCGTATCCTCTATAATCGCGCCTCGGCTGACCCACAGGGTCGCCCGTGGTCGGAACGCAAAAAGTATGTCTGGTGGGATGAAGAGCAGGGAAAATGGACCGGGCTCGATGTTCCCGATTTTCCGGTCAGCAGGCCACCTGACTATAAACCTCAACCTGGAGCAACCGGCATGGATGCGCATTCAGGCAGCGACCCATTCATTATGAAGCCGGATGGGAAAGGCTGGCTCTTTGCTCCCAAAGGGTTAGCAGATGGGCCGCTGCCCACACACTATGAAGCAGCGGAATCACCTCTTCACAATCCGCTGTATCACCGGCAGAGCAATCCTGCCGCGAAGTACTTCAAGGATCGGCCCGATAATCGTCTCGCTCCGGTAGGCGATCCCAATTATCCGATAGTAATTACTACCTATCGATTGACGGAGCAACACGTTAGCGGGCCAATGACGCGCTGGATGCCCTGGCTCAACGCCTTGCAGCCCTCACTCTTTGCCGAGATCAGCCCTGAACTCGCGGCAGAGAAGAATATCAAGCATGGCGACTGGATCATTATCAGCACACCTCGCGGTGAGATCGAAGCTCGTGCCATGGTGACGAGGCGTATGCGGCCCTTGCGCCTCAACGGGCATGATGTGCACCAGATAGGCCTGCCATTCCACTGGGGTTTCCAGGGAAAGGTGACAGGGAGCATCACCAATGATCTGGCCCATATGGTGTTAGAGCCAAATGTGAGTATTGAAGAGGCCAAGGCATTTACCTGCAATGTGCGTCCTGGACGCCTTCCATGAAGGAGCAAAGCTATGACGCTTGAATCTTCTCAAAGTCGTACCCAGCAGGTTACCCCTTTTACGAGGGAAGGCTTAGCAATCTCTATGCAGGTTGAATCTTCTGACCGCTATATTCAGGAGCCTATCCTGCCGGAATTGATGCAAAGCGTACAATCAACGCTGCACAAAGAGTCGCCATTACCACCTCAACCTACCATGGGCTTCTTCACCGATACCAGCCTTTGTATTGGATGCAAAGCGTGTGAGGTAGCCTGTAAGCAGTGGAATCAACTCCCGGCCAGGGATCCTATCTGGACCGGTTCGAGCTATGACAACACAGGACAGCTCACGGCTACCACCTGGCGACATGTCGAGTTCATTGAACGGGTAAGGAAGAGCGACGGGCGTGGCACACTGCGTTCCGACATCGATAGCAGGATAGCTCAGGCCAGGAGCGATGGCACTATTCCGCTTACCCCGCCGGGCACGGCCTTGCCTTTCTTCAATACGGATCGCTGGTTGATGATGAGTGATGTGTGCAAACACTGTCACAATGCTCCCTGTCATGAGGCCTGCCCAACAGGAGCCATTATTCGTACAGAGTTTGACACGGTCTACGTCCAGCAAGACATTTGCAACGGATGCGGCTATTGCGTCGTCGCCTGCCCCTTTGGGGTCATTGCCCGCGACGACCATGGAGACCACCGCGCCCACAAATGTACACTCTGTTATGACCGCATGAAAGATGGCCTGGAACCAGCTTGCGCGAAAGTATGCCCCACCGATTCCATTCAATATGGCGAGGTGGAACAACTCAAAGCGCATGCACGCGAGCGACTTGGTTTTTTACATGAGCGTGGGGTGACAGAGGCTCGCCTCTACGGGGTGGATGACAACATCCTGGACGGAGGCCTCCACTCGATGTTCCTGTTGCTGGATGAGCCTGCGGTTTATAACCTGCCAGAGAATCCGCCGAGGCCGGCAAACCATGTCGTCCCGGCCTCGCTCTGGTCAATCCTGGCCGCATCGGCTCTTGGCCTGTTTGGCATCCTGTTCTTCAGAGAGTAAGAAGAAGGGAGGGTTTTCGATGAAGGAAACTCGCGTTTCACCTGTTGAGACTCGCGCTCCGGCATTCATGCAGGGCGCCCTTGAGCGTGTCCTGGCGCAACAGGGGCTTATCGAGCAGCTTGCCGCCATCACCACCGGCTACACACCTGATCCCGAAAAGGAACAGCAAGAACCCACCTACTACGACTACCCGGTGCTGAAAGCGCCCACCTGGAGCTGGGAGATCATCCTATATTTCTTCCTGGGTGGGTTGGCAGCCGGCTGCTACGTTATTGCCAGCATAGCATCTCTTTTCGGCTCCCCTGAAGATCGCGCTGCTGTCCGCGCAGGCTACTATCTCTCCCTGCTGGCTCTAATACCCTGCCCGATCCTGCTCATCCTGGACCTGGGCAGGCCTGAGCGTTTCCTGAATATGCTGCGCGTATTCAAAGTCAAGTCGCCTATGTCGATGGGCACCTGGGCGCTCGTCACTTTCTCATTCTTTAGTGGCACTTGCGCAATGATTCAGGCCGCGCGGGATGGTATTCTGGGTGACTGGTGGGGCGCAAGAGCGCTGGCCGCTTTCCCGCAAAAATTATTATCGCTGCCAGGGATCGGCGCGGGCTTCTTTTTGGGTAGCTATACCGGCGTGCTCTTGACGGTAACAAGCATACCCCTCTGGTCGCGCAGCAAGCTCTTAGGTGGAATCTTTATTTCGTCCGCCGTGTCCACCAGCTCTGCCCTGATCTCGCTTGTATTGCGTCTCACAGGCGCGCCGACTCGTACCCTCCATAAATTGGGACGCCTGGAATGGCTCGCTATGCTCCTTGAAATGACCGGGCTGCTCACGTTCCTGCGGCAGTCAGGGCGTGCCGCCCGCCCACTCGTCGGAAATGGCCCAGGGGAGCATGGCTCAACTTTCTGGACATTCGTCTTTGGAGGGGGACTTGCGATACCCTGGCTGCTGCAATCGCTCACCTTCTTTGGCCGCCGGGGAGAAAAACGCCCTCTGGGTGGACTGCTCATTTCCGCGCTAGTGCTGGTAGGCGGCTATTTCTTGCGCCGCACATTAATTGAGGCGGGCCGCACATCCAGCCGGGATGCGCGCACAACGTTGTGGAACGCTAAGTAGCCTTGCCCCTAATGATTTTTAACAATCAAATCGGGTACCCACGACACACGTCGCCTCGGTTCTGGAGGGACAGGGGGAGATGAGAAGCCAGCCGGACAAGCACAAGGCCCCCACCCATGCCCATCCACACCCCTTGTCCCTACAGGCGACGGGATCGTTTTCTCATTACCGAATTTGATTGGAAGAATTCAGCGGGTTCCCCAGCGGCCAGCACCTGGTCGAGTGTCATCGCCTGTCCCTGCTCCCACGAGGCTCTGAACGCTTCCTCTCCCAGTTGGGCCTGCAAGTTTGTCACGAACTGCTCATATATGGGCTGCACGAACGGTGGCACTGCTGCATTAATAGTCTGGCGCAAGCGATATGCCGCTCCCCCCAACTGTGCCGCCCACACTGGCTGTCTCTGGGCTTCTACTGTTCTTGCCAGTCCTTCGAGATTGAAGGCAACGAACGTCTTGTTGCCCAACTGCCTGCAGAGCATGAGCCCCTCCTCAAAGAGGGAGCGGGCCGTCCCATAGTCTTGCTCAAAGAAGGCGACCAACCCCAGACCATAGACACCCCATTGCCGCCATCCTCCCGTCCTGGCGAACGCGAGCCCCTCCTCAAACAATGCACGTGCTCTCGCACGCGCTGTCGCATGCTCACGGCCAAGGGCAATCAGCCCCTTCGTCATGAGCGCGGTTGATCGGTGATGCGGCCCACGTCATGTCACCGGTGGGCGGTGTAGGCATCAACTACGCCATCCAGGATGCTGTGGTGGCGGCCAATGTGCTCAGCGAAAAGCTCAAGGCCGGCAAGGTGAGCACACGCGACCTGGCAGAGGTGCAGCGCCGCCGTGTATGGCCCACACGTATCATGCAGGGCTTTCAATCCATCGTGCAGAAGCAGGCCGTAGGCAAGGCGTTTACCTCGGATAAGCCGTTCAATATCCCACTCTTCTTACGCTTCCTGTTGCGCCTGCCAGTTGTGCGCACCTTGCCCGCCCGTTTCATTGGGCTTGGCATCTGGCCTGTACATGTACAGAACGTGTAGGGAGGACATATGGCCGAGTAAGGCAGTTGATCTGGTTACACCCGTTCTAGGATACGATCCCCTCCATAGATGTTGCGCATCTTGAAAGGCGCTGATGTCGCCACTAATTGCCACGCGCGCAGGCGCTTGCCCTCATAGAGAAACCAGGGTTCTGGTAACTTATAGGACTCCTGAGCTACCCAGGATGGTGATGGAAGGCCATCCTGCCAACAAAGCCAATCTACCATTGCTGCACAAAAAGCCGCCCAACGATCCATTTCAGGAGTGGGAGCAGGCGCTATAGGGGCTTCCACCAGTTCATATCGGTGCTCAACTGAAGAACGACGCCAGTCATCTAAAAAGTCTCCAATTGCCACCCAAGGCGACTCCCCATTACAGATGCGGTCGAATGTTTCCTTGATTGTTTGCCGATGCCACCAATACGGTGATTGAGTCATATATCGTTATTCTCCTATGCAGCTATAGATCACCCATCAAAGAGGTCCTTACCCTACTCCTCTCAGCAAAGATGTGATATAAAAGTTGGTAACATTGCTTTGAGTATAACCCATAGGTACCCCTATGACAAGAAATAACTAATTTGGGGAAAATATGAAAACAATCCTTCGATACTCTGGTGGGCAGCTACTCTTGCTGATCCTTGCCTTGATAGGCGCAGGGATTGCCATTTACCTGACACTGGTTCATTATGAGAATGTGCCGCTGGCCTGCTCCGCACAGGGCCTGGTTGATTGCGCTCGCGTGCTCTCCAGTCCTTACTCTGTTGTCCCCGGCACAGCAGTTCCCATTAGCGTACCGGGTTTCGGCTGGTGCGCTGTTATGCTTGTCCTGGCAATCGCAGGACTGCGCCTAGCAGCAGAGCAGCGCTGGATACGTATGGCGGAATTTGCCTGGGCGCTGGCAGGGATAGTGGTTGTCCTCTACCTGGTCTATGTCGAACTTGTTCGCCTGCACACCATCTGCGCCTGGTGTACCGGTCTGCATGTCGTCATTCTGGTTATGCTTCTTACGACGATAGTCCAGTTGCAACAACCCGAGCGAGAGGAAGAGCCAGAGCTTGAGTCCGGGGAAGAGCGAGAATCTTCTGGTGCAAGCGCCATCCGCCGCAAGTAATCTTGCAGGGCAAGGGTTGCCCCTACCATACACGGCTCAGCCCAGGCAGCCATTGCCACCTTGTAGTGGCAGAGCTTGCCTCTGCCATCGTTCCTACTTCTGCCATCGTTCCCCTAGTAGAGGTAGATTTTTGCCCGTCGTAGGAGCGGGAGCGGTCTTACAAGGGTAGGTTTTTTGAGATGAGCGAGAAGCGAAGAGGCGCGAGGGCAAGCACAAGGCCTCCACCTCACCCCGCTCCACACCTTGCCCCTACAGGCTACGACCCGTTCCCGATTACCCTGTGTGATCGGACAAATTCATCAGGCGACGACCCGTTCCTGATTCCCCCATGTGATCGGACAAGTTCATCAGGGACGATCCAGTTCCTGATGACTCCTTGCCTATAGAATCTCACGCCAGCTTTTGCCAAACATTCCTCTGGGGCACGATGGCCTCAAAGGAGTTAGGAATCAGATCAGCAGCTAATCCGGGAGAGCCTACAAAAGCGGATTTGTTAAGCAACTGCTCAACCGAGGGTATTGGAGCAGTCTTACATACGCTTGCCGGTTGCTGGTTTGTGGTCATGCAGATAGCTGCTGTCAGGTAATTGGCCGTGCCGAGAATGCCTTGAGCCACCGGCGAGCTTTGATTGGAGAGATCGCTGGCAATCTGCTGTGCTGAAAGGCCGGAAAGCACCTGCGGTGAATAGCTTGCCCCTGATACGATGTACTGGTTGGCTATGTCAATGAAGGGAATCGAGCCTTGAGAACCCGAGCTTACATACGGGGGAGCATCATACTTGCTGACGAGCTGCTGTTCCTGGGCTGTAGGGGTCTCCAGCACGGGGTAGTTACCGGAGCTATCCTGCTGGTTCGTCTGGGTCTCTAGCGCCACAAAATCGATGTACGAGCTGCTGTATGTGCTGCCATAGAAGGTAAACGTGGGAGTGTTGGGGTAGACATCGCTTGATGACGATGTTATCTGGCTGAGATGGCTAAATGTCCCAAAGCGGCTGAGGGCTACCACCATTCCCCAGCGCTGGGCTGCACAGTACGGGCACCACTCCGCGCCCATATAGAAGAACTCAGGCTTCCCGTCCGGCCCCTTCAATAGGGGCTGCCCGTGGGCCGCATGTGGCGTATTCTGGATGCCGCCAGTTCCCACTGCCGCCAGTATGGCCGGATTCACCTGGGTGACTTCTTTTAGCACCGAAGAGCTGACCGGTGTGGGTTTCGATGATGTACCTGCATTTTGCCGCGATAGAACATAGAAAATGACTACAATTACAGCCACTATGACCATCACGCCAGCTACCAGTATCCAGGGCCTGCGATTGGATTTGTGCTGTACCCGTCTTCTCTGTTGCTGTTGTTGTACCGGGCGTTTTTGTGTTTGGCGCTGCTTATTTGCCTGCTGCCGCCGCTGTGCTGCCGACCTCCGATTTGCCATAGAATCCTGCTTCCTTATCCTTTATCTTGCTTACTTAGAGCATACATATAATTAATAGCGATTTTCCAGGGCAGTGGCAAATCATACCACAGAGGCAGGCAGCGTAAAGTAAAAACGGCTTCCTTCTCCAGCAATACCAGAACTCTCTACCCAGATACGCCCGCCCATGGCCTCCACGAACTGCTTGCTGATGTACAGTCCCAGGCCCGTACCACGTACCGGTCCAGCGAGGTCGCGCTTGAGACGGACGAATTTCTCGAAGAGGAGAGGAATTTCCTCAGGTGGAATGCCGGGGCCGCTATCCTGCACGCAGATACACACCTGCATGCAGCCATCTGCCCGTCGATCAGGGTTAGCGCAAGCTGGCTTGCATGCTACTGCGCTCACAGTCACCGTAGTATGGGGCGGTGAGTACTTAAAGGCGTTAGAGAGGAGATTGAGCAAGACTTGCATCAGGTACTGCCGGTCAGCCCTGACAGTGAGTGATTCCGGGATCTCCACGCTCATATTGTATGCCGCTTGTTTTTGTGGCTCGAAGAGGGCCAGCACCTCGCGCACGATCGCTGCGAGTGGCAGATCTTCTGGCCGCAGCGGCTTGCCTTGAAAGTTCCCCCGCATGGCATCGAGCACATTGCCCACCAGGCGCTGCAGTTGCTCGGAGCTATGAAGCGCCTGGTTGATGAAGGATACTCGCGTTGAGGGATCGAGGCGATCATTGTACTCCAGGAGCAATTCAAGGTAGCCATGCATAGCAGTGAGGGGCGTGCGTAACTCGTGATTCACATTGAGCAGGAACTGGTCTTTGAGTTCATTCAAGCGGCGCTGCTGTTCGTAAGCAGCCGCCACGTGGGCTGCCTGTTGCTCTAATTGCGCATTTGCCGCACTAAGAGCCTGATTTTTCGTATGCAACTCCTGCTGCACCAGGCGCAACTGCTTGTTGTAAAAGATCGTTTCACGAATGGCAAAGAACTGCCGCAGCAAGATCAGGCCGATGAGCGCAGCTCCCGCGAAATAGACTCCTCGCTCCAGCGTTGTATTCACAGAGTGACTCTCAACATAGAGGGCCAGGGCGCCAACGGCTGGAACAAGGGCATAGGGCATGAATGAAAACCACCCTTGTGGCATATCAAGCGAGGAGTCCGGTGAAGGTTCTTCAGCAGAGAGCGCTTGCCGGGCGAGGATGAGGTTTAGCACCAGCGCTGCCAGCCCATAGAGCATGTAGCCTATGGCCCAACCAGCATCGGTGACGGAGCCGAGAGAGGTACCTGTTTGCAGCAGCCTGTAATCGTAGGTGCTATCGGCGAAGACGTTGGCTACCAGACCAAGCGAGAGAATGATCACAACCGGGCGCAACGTGGTGTCTCGCGAACGGGTAGAGAGGAGAATCAAGGACAGGATGAGCACGAGATCGCCCAGCGGATAGGCATCTCCCACGATCTGGGCAAGCAGTGTTGGAGCGCCTGCCAGGACGGTCGGCCCGAGGATGAAGTACCAGCTAAAGGCGAAAACGCCGGCCATGATGATCATGCTATCCAGCAAGATGCGCAAGCGAGCGGCAACGGGGAGAGGGCGGCGAGTGAGCAAGAGCACAGCCAGCAAGAGCGAGGGATAGGCGCTCAGGTAGGCGGCATCCTCCAGGGAGGGAAAAGGCGCCTGGTTGAAGAATTGATAATAGTAGATAAAGAAGCCCTCGCCTACAGACTGGCTGATAATGGCCAGCCCCAATAAAACTGGCACCCACCTCAGCGTTTGAGCGGCGGGGGCGTTATCCTGCGAGCTGGGGCCGTACCGGAGGGAATGCCACAAACCACTAAAACAATAGGGCAGCATGAGCAAGGGGCAGAGAGCAATGATAATCGTCTCTATGCTCACATAAAAGTGAAGGGAGCCGGGCTTTAGAATGAGCCATGCCAGCAGGAAACCGTTGATCACAACGATCAGGCCGGTACTACGCCAGAGCGACCATGCTCCCTGCCTGTTCAGTGCCTGCAACATATGGCTTTCTCCTCTTCTCACAACTCGCACAATGGCCCTATGGGAGTAAATAAGCCGCACTTCTCTTCTAAACTCGACCTACCAATTTAACTATATCGACCTTTACCAGCTTTAGATTACGAATGGCAGTGAGAAAGGACCTGGCTCGCAAGACAGTGCAACAGAGCGCAATCAACATTGCGCAATCTTGCAAGATATGGAAACTAAAGCTCTGCAATTATTGATGGACAGACAAGGTACCGGTGAACGTTTGTATCTTAACCCGTAATAATGATACTCAAATTACAAGAAAAATGTCCAGCTTTGTATGAATCTTGACGCAAAATTAGTACTATCGTATCAACAATCGTGTTTTGTGTTATACAATGTGTTCTAGTGGCTGTATTTGCAGGATTTGTTTGCACACACAAGAAAGGATAGCAGGAAACTCATGAAAAAGTCTATCATCGCCACAGCAGTAACCTCGTTTCTTCTTGGTGTCCTCGTAGCAGTGTTTTTCCCTCTGGCTAGCAATACCTTTGTGCATGCGAATGAAAACCACACGCTGCATGTCATCGATCATAGTGCGCCTGAAGCGACGCTGGATGTGCCCCCACCAGGCGACTCGCTGGGTGACCAGTTTTATTTCAACGACCCGGTTTTCGATGCCACCAATACGAAACAGATTGGCACAGACCAGGGTATTTGCTTTCGCATGACCAGGGGCCCTCACCACTATGAATGCCACTGGACGACCTATCTTCCTGAAGGCCAGATCACTGTGGAGGGGCCGTTTGATTTCCCGGCCGACTCATTCGAGGCAATTCTGGGCGGAACAGGTGCCTATAGCGATGTGCAGGGCCAGATGAGGCTACACGCGCGTGACCCTCAAGGAAACGAGTTCGACTTCTTCTTCCAGTTTGTCAATTAGAAAGGCCCTTCAACTTTCCCTCGCACCTTTCGTACATGTGATAGGCTATGTATGAATGATCAGGATAGCTTATCAATGCATCAATCAGGGAGAAACGAGGGAAGATGGAGGAATCACCCAGCACAAACGCAAGCGGCAACGAATCAGTACCCTACCGGGGAACAACAGCCAAACTTCCACCACTGGATACCGATGATACTATGACGCCTACGACGGTAGAGAGCCTGCAACTCACCGTCATCGAAGGTTTCCAGGTTGGACGAGGCGTGGCTCGCATCGATCCGGCGGATATGGCCCGGCTGAGCTGCCAGCCAGGAGACATCATCCTGGTCACGGGCGGGCGTACTACCGCAGCCAAAATTGTGCCTTGCGCTGCGGTTGATCGCGGCCAGTCGATCATCCAGATGGATAGCCAGGTACGGCAGAATAGCGCATCAGGCCTGGGAGAGCGTGTGACCATTCGCAAAGCGAAGGTGCGCAATGCTGAGAAAATTACGCTCCTGCCATTGAGCGGTGGAACGCCCATCCAGGAAAGCGACCTGCAATATATCGTTCGCTACCTGGTCGGGCTACCCGTCGTGATTGGAGATCTTTTACGGGTGGGAACGCCCGGAGCCGCGCCGCGAGAATTCTTGATCATTAATACGACTCCCGCTACGCCGAGCTACACCCTTCAGAAGCGTAGTACCGGCGACCTCAATACGGTGATGCCCCCGGTGCAGCCGGAACCGGTCACCGATACGGAGGCAGTGCTGGTGCACGCCGGAACGCTTGTGAAAGCGCAGGCCAGGGGCGTGGCTAGCGGCGCACCGGGGCGCGTAAGCTACGAAGATATCGGCGGGCTGGGCAAAGAATTGCAGCGCATCCGTGAAATGATCGAGCTGCCCCTGAAATATCCCGCCGTCTTTGATCGTCTCGGCGTCGAGCCGCCCAAAGGCGTCCTGCTCTATGGCCCTCCTGGCACCGGCAAAACGCTGATTGCCCGCGCTGTCGCGACTGAAACCAAAGCGGCTTTTCTCGTGATCAATGGGCCTGAAATCATCAACAAATTCTATGGCGAAAGTGAATCCCGCCTGCGCGCCGTCTTCCAGGAAGCACAGCGGCGAGCGCCCAGCATTATCTTCATCGATGAACTGGATGCGCTGGCCCCCAAACGGGCCGAGATGGGTGGAGAAGTCGAACGCCGCATCGTCGGGCAATTGCTCGCTCTGATGGACGGCATGACCTCTCGCGGCCAGGTCGTCCTGATCGGTGCTACCAACCAACCTAATGCGCTCGATCCCGCGCTGCGACGCCCAGGCCGTTTCGACCGCGAGATTGGCCTGCGCGTGCCCGATGTGCGCGGGCGCACAGAAATCCTACGTATCCATAGCCGTGATGCTGCCCTGGCCAACGATGTTGATCTCGCCCGCATAGCCCAGCTTACCCCTGGCTTCGTTGGAGCAGACCTGGAGGCGCTCTGCCGCGAGGCAGCCATGATCGCCTTGCGCCGGGTGCTGCCGCATATCGATTACCAGCGCGGCTACATTCCCTATGAAACGCTGGTCTCCCTGAACATCACTATGGCCGATTTCCAGGCCGCACTACGCGAGGTCGAGCCATCGACCACCCGCGAGGTCTATGTTGAAGTCAGCGAGACGACATGGGATGATATCGGGGGACTGGACGAGGTCAAGCGGACGCTTACCGAAGGCGTCGAATGGCCTCTGCGTTTCCCCGAAGTCTATAACAGGGCAAAAGTTGAGCCGCCGCGTGGCATCCTGCTGGCAGGGCCGCCAGGATCGGGAAAAACGCTGATTGCCCGTGCTCTTGCCAACCAGTGTGAGGCGAGCTTCATCTCGATCAAAGGCCCGGAACTCCTTTCTAAGTGGGTGGGCGAGTCGGAAAAGGGCATTCGCGAAGTCTTCCGGCGGGCAAAGCAAGCGGCCCCATGCCTCGTCTTCTTCGACGAACTTGATGCCCTCGCCCCTCGCCGCAGTGGAGGTGAGGCCGATGGGCAGGTTGGAAATCGCGTGATAGCGCAGTTGCTCACGGAGATGGACGGTATCGAGGGGCGCGAGGGAGTTATCGTGCTGGCTGCTACCAACCGGCCCGAGCTGATCGATCCGGCCCTGCTGCGTCCAGGGCGTTTCGATCTGGTTGTCGAACTGACTTTGCCAGATGAAACAGAGCGCGCGGCCATCTTTGCCATCCATACTCGCGGCAGACCGCTCTCGCCGGAGATCACTATGGAAGAGCTTGCCCGCCTCACGCCGGGGCGCAGCGGCGCCGACATCGAGGCCATTTGCCGGCGTGCTTCCTTGCTGGCCCTGCGTGAATGGATCGCCCCCAGGCTCACTGTAGGCCATGTGCAGGTCACGGAAGAGACAGGTGTAGAAGAAGCCTCACAGGCCCAGGAGCAGGCGCCTGCCCAGGACAGCGCTACAACGGAAAGCGCGCCTTCCTTGCCTGCCAATCCTTTCGTCATCAGGCCCGAACACTTTGCTCGCGCCATTGAGGAGCAGAGCGAGCGCTACTCGGTGCAGCAGGCAGCCGAGGAGACTATCGCACGCCAGGAAGCTGGGAGACAGCGCTTGCTCGAGATGGCTACTAACATCGACTCCCAGGGAAGGCCTCGATTGCGAGGATTTCGCCTCTGGTTGGCTCGCCTCTTCGGGCTTGTCCCGCACGAGTAAATGTGATTTGCTCCACAGAATGAACGTGAATTGCTCACAAAGCATGTGACAAATTGATCACAATGTGAATGAGAAATAAGTCACATATGTTTTACAAATGAGGCTCTGTAGCCGTTCTCTGAACATAGGAATTACGGCTACGAGTCTCTATTGTATGCAATACAAGTACTATCTGCTTACGATATACACCTGAACTATGTTATAATAAGCTACGGAGAGAAGAAGCTGTACCAGTGAAGGGAGGAACACATGTCGTACATGCCGGATTACTCCTCTTCTGTCTCTCGTACACAGGTTTTAGAGGCGTACCTGAAGGTCTTAGAGCTGATTGACGAGAGAGTTACCCCATTTCTAGGGAAAGTCACGACCCGCGTGCTGGTGCAGGGTGCCGCCAAACGAGTATCGCACTCATATCCATTTCTTCATCTGCTGGCAAAAACGCCGTACAACGAGATTGTCCCGGCTGTTTTACATGAGCAATTGAGCGGGGTGAGCACAAACGAGCTGGCTGCCGGCTTCGATGCATTGTTACAGGAATGCTTTGCCGGCCTCAAAGAGCTGACCGGCGATCTCATCGTCCCACCCATTTATGATGAAGTCAGCCATCAATTGAAACAGTTGGAATAGGTAAAGAAAGAAACGTATGGAGGGCAGCGTGCAATCAGAGTCAGAGTTAATGGATAGCGCGTTTCGCTCCTCTGCTCTCCAACATGGGGATCGCTTGACGGCTATCCGTCAAGAAATGGAATATCTCAATACGATTGGGAAGCGCTTCGTCGCAGCTATCGATCGCTTTCAAGTCCACCGGGCGCTGCTAGCTGCTCTACAAGAGCTTTACAGCTTCTCGGCCTGCGCCATTTTGCTCAAAGGTGAGCCTTTCGAGTTATCCATTATTCCCTGCTACCCGCTCAGCGAATCTTTTTTGCAAGCCATGTTTCGCCGTATAGCCAGTGCCGCCAGCGTCATCGATTTTCCTCGTGTCACCGCCGAGGAACTGGCAGCCTCCGCTTATCTTGATGCCCCCGATGAACTCTCGCACTCAGGACAGGAGGGCATCAGAGCAACGGAAATCGGTTCCTGCCTCAATATCCCGCTCACGGTTGAGAATCGCATTATCGGGATGCTCAGCCTCTTTGATGAGCAGCAGGGGACATTCGATACCGATCTGCTCAAACTCACAACCATGATCGCCGATTATGCCGGGGTCGCGCTTGAGAATGTGCGCCTGCGCGAACGCGAGATGGCCTTGTGGCGCCAGGCAGAGTTAGGGCGCCAGCGCCTGGAATTGATCATCAGTAGCATGGCAGAGGGCTTGCTGATCACCGATGCCAGGGGAGCCATTACGCTCCTCAATACCTCTGCCCAGAGCTTACTGGCCCAGGCTCAGATCGATCTGACAGAAAATGTCCCGCTACGCGCATTAGCACGTACCAGCAAGAAAGGCTGGCTGCATAAACTGGCAGAGACTGTTGATCACGCCCTTGCCGGGCAGACGGTAATGAACGAGGAGCTGATTGCGGGCGAAAGTGGTGAGACAGTGCCTCTCACGCTGAGCATTAGCGCAGCCCCCCTGCATGATGCCAACCAGGTGCAACCGCATCCCATTGGAGTAGTAGCCGTCCTGAACGATATCACTTCGAGCAAGCAAATTGAGAAACTGAAAGATGAATTCGTCTCGGTTGTCTCACATGAGCTGCGCACTCCCTTGACGGCGATTAAGGGGTACACACAGCACCTCATTCGCCGCATTGAGCGGCGCATGCGTAAAGCACAGAAGGAAGAACCACACAAAGCTGCTACCGCAGTCGAATTTCCCGAAAGCTATGATTTACGCAGTCTGAACATCGTGCAGAGCCAGGCTGAGCATCTGGAGCGGCTGGTCAACGATCTGCTCGATCTCTCGCGAGTCCAGTGGGGAAATTTGCACCTGCAATACAGCGAATTTCACCTGGCCGATCTGCTCACTGAGTGCGTCCAATCCATCCAAATCAGCGCTGAGCAACACACCATCTTTCTCGATATTCAATTGCAAGACACGAAAATCGTGGCAGACAGGGGACGTATTGGGCAGGTGATCGGCAATGTGCTGGACAACGCGGTGAAATATTCTCCCCAGGGCGGCCAGATTACAGTGCGGCTGGCGGAACTCGAAGGTGATTACCTCGTCAGCGTTATTGACCAGGGAATCGGCATCAATCCAGAGTATCTCGATCACATATTCGAGCGCTTCTACCGTGTGCGCAATACGGCCAGCCGCCAGTTTTCAGGCATCGGTTTGGGGCTGCATGTCTCCAGGGCCATCGTTGAGCAGCATGGGGGACGTATCTGGGTTAGCAATAACCAGGGAGTGGGCAGCACGTTTTCTTTTACATTGCCCACGAAGCCCGCTTATCCTACGTAATAAAAGCCCTCGATCCCATTCCTCGTCACATAGCCTGCAACAGGTCGGTTGGACTGGAGCCAAAATGGTCTCGTAAATATGAAAGGCCAAAGGGCGTGAAGTGGATGGTGGCCCAGCTCGACTGTAAGGATTGAAGGCTGCGCAGTATACGCGCCTCACCCCATAATGGGTACCTTAGATCGCGCAATGCATTCACGAAATCTATTGCGCTTGCCAGGATAATCCCCAGCACAATGATCACAATCTTAAGGAGAAGGATATGCGGAACAGCAAGAGGGGCAAGCGGGGTAAAGAGTCCAACATAAAGAACGACGCCCGATACCAACGCCGGGAAAATCAGGTTCAGCCAGATAAAGAAGACCGACGGCTCTTGCAAGAATACGACAGTCACTCCAAAGGGGCTTATTCCCCATCCTATCAGCGGCCCGCGCCGCAACCACGTAACCAGTACATGCGCACATTCAAACAAAACAAACCAGACTACCAGGAAGCCTATGAGGCTCACAACCGCACGAATGTCTATACTGGTTGAAGCAATGGGCATGGATTGAACCCTCCTCGTACCCATTTCCTAATCGTTCATCACTACTATATATTATACGTGATTCAGGTACGCAGGGCAACGCTCATTCGTGCCGGGGTTCCACCAATTATCAGGAGCCAGCGGCCAGACCGAATGGGTGTCTAGGGCAGAGGAGGCCAGCGGAGCTCTGCCCCTACCCTCAATGAGTTGAGCCTCTCTCATGGCTGAGAGAGGCTCAAGCATGTTGAGTGGGCGCTACAGGATTTGAACCTGTGACCTCTTCGGTGTGAACGAAGCGCTCATTCCGCTGAGCTAAGCGCCCTTGTTGACAGAAGCCACTATAGCACCTGGCAAGGAGAATGTCAAGCATTTTGAGCTTGCCGCCCGCTGGTGAAATTCAGGCATTATTACCCATAGATAGAAATACTATGCATATTGTTCATCGAAGATTTTTTGTTTATAATAATCTTGTAAGGTCATTAGGAGAGGGGTTTACGTAGAAGGGTGCGACATGCTACAAGAACAGATAACACTCCCGGTTGGATCCACTATACGCAGTCCTCATGGAGATCGCTACCTGATCGAAGGCCTGCTCGGCGCGGGCGGGTCTGGAGCAGTTTACCTGGTAAGGGAACGGCAAGGCAGCCAGCGTCTTTTTGCCCTCAAAGAGGTCATAGAACCGAACAGGAGAGAGCACGAGCGCTTCCTGTTTGAGGCGGAACTGCTCAAGCGGCTGCATCACCGTGCATTGCCTCGCGTTTACCAGGTATTTGAGCATGACAAATCTAAGCGAGTTTACATGCTCATGGATTATGTGGAAGGGAGAACCCTGGAAGAGCTGAGGCGAGAGCACCCAGGAGAGCCTTTCCCGCTCCCCGTAGTAGTGGCTCTTATGACTCCCATCGCCGATGCGCTGGCTTACCTGCACCACCATAGCCCACCTATTGTGCATCGTGATGTCAAGCCCGGGAACATCATTGTTCCGCTCGAGGGAGAAGAGACAGTGCTGGTGGACTTTAGCATCGCCAAGGAGTACATCAAAGATAACACCACAGCCGTTATCCGCCATGGTACACCGGGCTATGCGGCACTCGAACAATACGCGGGGGGAACTACACCGCAAACAGATATTTATGGGCTGGGAGCGACAATCTATGCGCTTTTAACGGGGGTCACTCCACCCGATGCCATTACCCGGGCCACGGCAGGTCAAGGTTGTGATCCACTTGAGACCGCGCACCTGCTCGCACCGGATCTCCCCTGGTCTGTGACCTGGGCTATCGAAAAGGCCTTGAGCATCAGTAGCCATGATCGCTTCGCTACTATCGAAGAGTTCTGGCAAGAGCTAACTGGTAATGCTCTGGAGCAGCAGGCATACGAGGAGATCAAAAGTTCGCTCGAGACGCTTCAACCACCGACACCGCCTGAGCGAACCTACGAGAGCATAACAATTACACCAGCCCTGAAGGCACATTCGCACAGGATCTCTCGCGCTAAAACATGGTCTTTTCTCCTATCAATTGTCCTTGCACTGCTCATCGTGATTAGTGGAGCAAGCCTCTTTGTTCTAAGACATGGCAGCCTTTTTTCTACCTCACAAGGAAAAGCTGCATCCTTAGCTTCCTCCACTCCTCACTCGAAGACCACATCTACTGCGGCTCCTTCCATCACTCCTCTTTCTCCAGGCAATGCTCTCTATCCCGTGCTTGCTGTCGCATATGGTGGCACAGTACTTGATCTGATGTCGGGAGAAAAGACGGATATGTTCCTCACGTATGTCCGGCAAAACCAGGGCAGCATACGCGGCTATTTTCAGGGGTTGGGGCTGAGCGGTCCTTTTGAGGGAACCGTCACGCGAGATGGGCGCGTGCAGTTCACGGTGCAAGTGCAATCGGGAGGGCCAATTCTTTTGTTCCAGGGAAACATTAAAATCGGCGGCGATATGACCGGGATCTTCGAGGCGCTCGATTCGCACGGCCAGGGCACGGGCGAATCGGGCATCTGGAATGTTGCGCCCGGCACGTAGTGTTTATTCGGAACCCTGACATCCATAAGAGATGCTACTCCATTTCATAGTCGCCAACCTGGGGAAATGCAGTGATCCCCTTTGTGGGAGTCAGGTTCCGAAAAAGGTCCAAAAGGAGCATAACCATGAAGCATTCACACTCTTCAGCGTCACTGGTACGTCAAATGTTCCTGGTTCTGAGCATCATCGCTCTATGCACTTGCTTTAGTGCGATAGCGCTAGCGGCAGACGCACAGACAACAAGCCCGTCGTTTGTACGTATTATTCACGCCTCACCCGATGTTGGGACGGCAGATGTCTTCGTAGATGGCAAGATATTTTTGAGTAGTTTCCAGTTTGGAGCGGTCACCGATTATGCATCGATACCGCCAGGCCCGCATAAGGTGCAGATTGCACTCGTGGGAAAGGGCATCGGTGGCGCTGCTATTACGCAAACTTTGGCCGTCAGCCCAGGGGTTGCCTACACAGTTGCAGCCATCGGGACGAAACAAACAGGTTTATCCCTGGAGGTCTTCATAGACAATAACGCCATCGCTTCTGGTACGACAAAAGGCCGCCTCTACCAGCTTTCTCCCAACGCGGGTTCTGTTGACCTGTCAGCAGGAGGGAGCACAATAGTAACAGGGATAAACTACCAGCAAGCCAGTAACTATGTTGCCTTCCCGCAGGGATCGAATACTTTTATGGTGAGTGCGCCGCAAGTTAATACGACCCTGTCTACTACAGCGACGGTCAAGCCTGGCACAGTAACGAGTATTTTCGTCGTTGGTCTATTCAACGGCAATCCGAAGCTGAGTCTTGTCGTTGCACAAACGAGTGGCCTTCCAGGGTTACCAGGAACAGGAAGCGATCCCAGAAGCTTACCAACAGGCTCTCAATCACCGGCCACATGGCTCGTTGGAATCCTGGCGCTGGCAATGATTGGCGCAATCATTTTCGCACGCCGGTGGCTAGACAACCATGCATAAAAGGAATGGCACATATGCGCGTAGCTCGAACTGCATTGTGCATTGTTATCCTGGCGGGAGTTTTTATCCTCGGCGGATGCGATTATACAGCGGCATCTCAACATGCCATGCTTTCCGGCGCTGCCAGTAAGCGCATTGTGATGATACCGGCTGTTTCTGCGAACCAGCAGCCTGCCGAAATGACCAGGCCGGTTCGCCTGATCATTCCTGTAATCGAGGTGAGCGCTCACATCGAAGCGGTCGGGGTGTTGCCCAATGGCGACCTGGCAACGCCAACACAGCACCCGTGGGAAGATGCAGGCTGGTATCAATCAGGGCCGCGCCCAGGCGAACGGGGAAGCGCAGTGATCGATGGCCACCTTGATCGCCCAGGCGGATACCCGGCAGTATTCTGGCGCCTGCGCGAGCTGCAAGCGGGCGACGAAGTGCAGGTGCTGAACAGCGATGGAACAATCTTACATTTCCATGTTACTCGCGTCGCGCTTTACCCGCCACAGGCGGCGCCCATCCAGGATATCTTTGGGAATCGAGGCGGGAGCTACCTCAACTTAATAACCTGCGCCGGGGACTGGATTCCCAGCGAGCACCAGACAACCTTGCGGCTGGTCATCTACACCTCTCTAGGGTAGACCGTCACTCCTGTTCCCCGGCCGTCCTCCTCATGGTAGGGAAGAGAATCACATCGCGGATCGAGTCCTGGTCGGCCATCAACATCACCAGGCGATCGACCCCGATGCCCAGGCCACCCGTGGGTGGCATACCAACTTCCAGGGCTTCGAGGAAATCTTCGTCCAGCACCTGCGCTTCCTCGTCTCCGTGGGCGCGCTGGCGCATCTGATCCTCGAAACGGGCGCGCTGATCGAGGGGATCGTTCAACTCGGTGAAGGCATTGCCGAGCTCCAGGCCGCCCACGAAAGGCTGGAAGCGCTCGACCAGCCCTGGAATCTCACGGTGGTGCTTCGCCAGTGGCGAGATGTCGATAGGATAGTCGGTCAGGAAAAGGGCCTGGCGTAGTGCAGGTATCCCCTTGCGGAACATAGCAGCCTTGAGATCGTCGATCAGCCGGCCACGCCCAACCGCTGGATCCACCTCATAGCCACGAGCGCGCATCTCAGCCGCCAGGCTTTCCCTGCCGGGGAAGCGATTCACGTCGATGCCCGTGAACTCTTCAATCGCATCCAGCAAGCGCATCCGTGTCCAGGGCGGCGTCAAGTCGATCTCTGTCCCCTGATACGTGATGCGCGGTGTCCCCTTCACTTCGAGGGCGATGAAATGGATCATCTCCTCTGTCAGCCTCATCATATCCTCGTAATCGGCATAGGCCTGGTAGCATTCCATCATTGTGAACTCCGGGTTATGGCTGCGATCAATCCCCTCGTTGCGGAAATTGCGGCCAATTTCGTAGACGCGTTCAAAGCCGCCCACTATCAGTCGCTTGAGATAGAGTTCGACGGCGATGCGCAGGTACAGGTCGCGATCAAGGGTATTGTGATGCGTGATAAATGGTCGCGCTGTTGCTCCACCATAGAGCGGCTGCAAAATGGGGGTCTCAACTTCGATGAAGCCGTGTTCATCAAGGTAACGGCGCATAGCGCTGATCGTGCGGCTGCGAATGATAAAAATCTGGCGCTCCTCATCCCTGTTGGCGATCAAGTCCAGGTAACGCTTGCGCTGGCGCAGCTCCTTATCTTCCAGCCCATGATACTTTTCGGGCAAAGGACGCAATCCCTTGACCAGGATACGATATTCCCGCACATGCAGCGTGCGCTCTCCCGTGCGCGTTCTAAAAAGAAAGCCAGTAGCCTCTACAAAGTCGCCTACATCGAGGAGTTTGAGCCTTCGATAGGCTTCTTCGCCAAGATCGTTCATGCGAAAGTAGAGCTGGATAGTGCTGGTGCCGTCCTCGATATGGCAAAAAGTGACCTTGCCCATATCGCGCAAGAGGCGAATACGGCCTACCAGGGTAAACGAACCCTCAGGCCCCTCCCATTCATCAAAATGCTCTAAAACATCGGCAATAGTATGTGTGCGCCTTACCGTATTTGGATAGGGATTGATGCCCTGCTCGCGCAAGGCATAGAGGCGCTGTAACCGTACATCCCGTTCATCTGCCATAGCTGTATTTTTCCTCCAACACCATTTCATAATATTTGCCATGTATTTTAACATGTTTTGCACCTGTTGATAGACATGTTTATGAACCTTAACCAATCCTCCAATGGTATTGCCTGGATAAGAGCCGATGAATCGGCGATGGGCGCGATAAATCGGCCCCTACAGGTCGTTGGTGGATGACTTTGTTAA
Source organism: Chloroflexota bacterium (assembly GCA_902812455.1). Next base: position 47,478 of record CADDZH010000024.1, read on the forward strand.
TGCGCGTTAACAAGCAAAACAAAAACCGGCCTGTGGCTCCTCGCTTCGCTCGCCCCCCGATAAATCGGGGGTCTACAGGGCTTTTCTACCCCCCCGATAAATTGGGGTGCTACAGGCTTTGCTGGGCCACAGGCCGGTTGGTTGCTGTTTTGTTCCGAAGAAGGTTATTTGATGGAGAGGATGGTATACTCCTTCACACCGCCGGGCGTAGAAGCAATCACCAGATCGCCTACTTTATGGCCCAGCAGCGCTTTACCCACCGGCGACTCATTCGAAATGCGCCCCCCCGATGGATTGGCTTCATACGCTCCTACAATTGTGTAGCAATACTCACGGCCATCGCTGTTGCGCACACACACTTCAGAGCCAAGCGTCACCTCATCTGACTGTACTTTGGTAATCACCTTGGCCCTCGCCAGTAGCTGCTCTAACTCCAGAATGCGGCCCTCCAGACGCGCCTGCTCATTCTTGGCCTCTTCATAAGCAGCATTATCAACCACATCGCCCGATTCCTTGGCATCATGAAGGTACTGTGCCACTTTGGCACGCCCAACAGTTCGCAGCCATTCTAACTGGCTTATTATGCGCTGGCGTCCATCATCTGTGAGAAATTCTTCCCGTGTCTCCATCTTTGTTTCCCTTCATTAGGCGGTCAAGAAATAGCCTCCTGCGCTCCTTGACCGGTTTTTCGTTTACCTTAACGTAAACTTTTTCGACGGCATTCAATTACCTGGGGTTGTGCTAATCTAACTTACATCTCCCCAGGTAATGCTCACCAGTGTACCCGAATGGCGCCGGAGCAACAGCTCTCCATTGCCATCCACATCCTCCGCGACACCGCTTATCACGGTATCGCCTTGCCGCACCTGGATGGAGCGACCAAGTGTGGTTAACTTTGCTCGCCATCGCTGCCAAATTGAGCGAGTAGCCAATCCATAGGCGCTCGAGAGGGGATCCGCCGCTTCCTGCTGCAAGCTAAGATATGCAGTTTCAATGTGCCACAGCAGGCGAGCGATGAACATCTCGCGACTCACTGCATGCCCGCATTCCGCCTCAAGGGTCGTTGCTGCCGGTGCCAGCAACATTACTGGTTCAGGTCTATCTTTGCGCTCGTCACTTGCCTGGCCAGTAATGAGAGAACCACCAGGAGAGATACCCTGCATATGCCCATTGACATTCACGCCTATGCCCAGGACGGCCACCAGTTGACCAGAACGATCGTGGCTGGTCTCAATCAGGATACCAGCCACCTTGCGCTCCCTGACAAGCACATCGTTAGGCCATTTAATGGTCGCCGGGATGCCACACGTTTCAGTTACCGCCTCGCTAACAGCCAGCGAAGCCAGCATAACCAGGAAGTGAGGTGGGAACAGCGGCCGGAGCAATGTCGATGAAAGCACATTACATCCAAACACATCCACCCAACGCCGGCCCTGCCTGCCCCTACCGGCAGTTTGCGTGTCGGCCAGCACCACCACTCCCTCCTCTGCTCCCTCATTGGCCAGTTGCATCGCTACCGTATTGGTCGAATCGACGACTGGCAGATAGAACAATTTATTCCCCACACCAAAACAACGCGTCTCAAGTTGATTTTGTAGCTCTACTACATCGAGTCCTTTTATCTCAGCAGAGGAATGTTGCTGCACTTCGCGACCTCTCAACCTCACATGAGACAGCAAGCTGGTTTTGCGATGGGGATAACCAGTTTCAGGTCACAGCGCCTGAAACTGATGAGTCAGATAAGTGTAAAAAATCCCAGAGTAAGAGCAATTTTCTGGACTCTCACTCTGGGGAGACGCTGCACAGGCAGGTGGACTTACCGCCTACCAGTGAGCTTGAGGCGGCATTACTGCCGATCACCTCTCATCTGGAAGGTGTGGGAAATCACTACGCTGCCTGTGCAGCGACAAAGTTCATTCATGTTCACACCACCTCCTTTCATTAGCGCTAATTGTACCCTGCAATTTCCTGGATGTCAAGCTTTTTCTGACAACTTTTTCATCCTCGTTCCGGCCATATTTCATAAACCCTCATAAAAAGGCGGTTGAGCAATACCTATGATTGTGAAAATTACGTGAATTTATATATTTCTCTATATTTTGGGTTGAAACGTTCACCAGCCGCTATGTAGCTAGTAGATGTGTTGACTCTTGCGGCCAATTCGGACTACACTAGGTGATAATGATGACACGCCGGCAACAAACACGGAAAGGAGTCCTGGCTATGGCTATTGAACAGACAGCGCATCCTCATATCGTTCGTGACTCCTCGATCTACGGAGGAGAGCCTATCGTAGCGGGCACACGCACCAGCGTGCGCCACATTATCCTACTCTTCCAATCGGGCAAAGACCCTGAGGAAATCGCGAATATCCAGCGCCTCTCCCTGGCCCAGGTCTATGATGCGATCAGTTATTTCTATGATAATGAGGCCGAGATAGAGCATTACATTCGCAATGAATCGTGGTAGGCCAGTTAAAACAAGTTCTTGCGGCTGTCTTTGCCCATGTAGTACAATGCCATTATAGATCACCTCGCGCGAGCACGCATAACCAAGCAATGTATAAACTAAGGAGGGCCTCAGATGAAAGCGGTTGTTATGGCCGGTGGGGAAGGATCGAGGCTACGCCCATTAACGATCAGGCGTCCCAAGCCTATGGTACCCATTGCCGGTAAACCTGTTATGGAACATATCCTGAATCTGCTCAAGCGTCATGGAATCACGGAAGTCGTCGTCACAGTACAGTACTTAGCCAGCAGCATCGAAGATTACTTCGGCAATGGTTCACAACTTGGCATGCGTATCACCTATTCGCATGAAGACGTTCCTCTCGGCACGGCGGGCAGTGTGAAAAATGCAGAAGATCAGTTGACCGAGCCTTTCCTTGTGATCAGTGGCGATGCGCTGACAGACTATAACCTGACAGACATCATCACATACCATCGTGAAAAGCAATCGATGGCCACGCTCATGCTCGCTCACGTAGCCAACCCTCTGGAGTACGGCGTGATCATCACCAACGAGGATGGCCACATCAGCGAGTTTCTGGAAAAACCAAGCTGGGGCGAGGTTTTTAGCGATACGATCAATACAGGTATTTACGTCCTCGACCCGAAAATCTTCTCCTACTTCGAGAGAGACAAGCCGTTCGACTTCAGCCAGGAGCTTTTCCCTCTCATGCTCAGAAATGGCGACCCTATCTATGGCTATGTTGCGCAGAGCGGCTACTGGTGCGATGTCGGGAACCTGCCTGAATATATGCGGGCCAATGCCGATGTGCTGCAGGGGCGAGTCAATGTCGATATTCCGGCGAAAAATATTGGCGGCAATATCTGGTGCGAAGAAGGGGTCGAGATCGCCGAAGATGCGCAGTTGTACGGCCCGCTTTACCTGGCCCACGATTGCAAGATCAAGGCCGGCGCCATTATCCACGGGCCAAGCACCATCGGGCATTACACCGTCGTTGATGAATACGCTCAGATTGACCGCAGTATCGTCTGGAATAACTCGTACATTGGCGTGCGAGCAGAGCTGAGAGGGGCTCTTGTCGGCTCTTCCACCAGTATCAAAAGCAAAGCCATCATGTTCGAGGGGTCGGTTGTCGGAGATAACTCGATCGTTCAAGAAGGCGCTATCATCCAGTCTAACGTCAAAATCTGGCCTGATAAAGAGATCGAAGCAGGAGCCCTGATCAACTCCAGCATCATCTGGGGCTCGCAGGGGCGCAGGGGATTATTTAGCCGCTTTGGGGTAAGCGGGCTGGTCAATGTTGACCTGACGCCTGAATTTGCAGCCAAGCTTGGGGCAGCTTACGGCGGCATCCTCCCGAAAGGGGCCATCGTGTGCATCAACCGCGACTCGCACCATCGCACTCCACGCATGATCAAGCGAGCCATCATTTCCGGGCTGCCCTCTGCCGGTGTCAATGTCCACGATATCAACCAGGTGCCTATTCCTGTCGCCCGCTACTTCATACGCAGCACTGATGCTGTTGGCGGCGTGCATGTTCGCCTCTCACCACACGACAAGCGCGTGATCGACATCAAGTTCTTCGACCAGTATGGCCTGGACATCAATAAAACGACGGAAAGAAAGCTCGAAAACCTCTTCTTCCGTGAGGATTTCCGCCGCGTGGATGTGGACGAAGTAGGCGCCATCGAGGTGCTGGAGAACGCTGATGTGCTTAATCGCTACCTGGAAGGCTTCTCCGGGGTCGTGGACTATGATCTGGTACGGAAACGCAAATTCCAGGTGGTTATAGACTATGCTAATGGCAGCGCAACGCAGTTGCTGCCCGGCATCTTCAACCGCCTGGGATGCGACTTAATCGTCCTGAATGCGGGAGCGGATGAATCACGCCTTGCTCGCCCAGTTGAGGAAATCGAAAAGGACGTGCAGCGGCTGGCCACCATCACTGCTGGACTCAATGCCGATATGGGCATACGCATCGATCCAGGCGGCGAAAGCATCTCGGTGGTGGATGATCGCGGCCGTATCCTTGATGGCATGAAAATGCTTGCCGTGATGACCAGCCTGTTCCTGCGGCGCTACCCTGGCGGAACAGTCGCTGCTCCGGTCACAGCCCCCAGCGTGCTCCAGCAAATTGCGCAGCATTTCGAGGGTCACATTCAACATACCAAAGTGCTGCGCCATGCTATGATGACGGCTGCAAGTCGTGAAGGCGTGGTGCTGGTAAGTGATGGCCAGGGCGGCTTCATTATTCCCGAACTGCACCCGGTGTTCGACGGCATGTTCGCCATTGCAAAGCTGCTCGAATCACTCGCCACCTACCATATGCGCCTGTCTGAAGTGGTCGATGAGCTGCCCGCCTACTACCTGAGCAGCACGCGGGTTACCGTTCCATGGGAACATAAGGGCAAGGTTATGCGTATCCTCAACGAGCAGTACCGCGAACGAAGGGCCAAACCTATCGACGGGATTAAGATCGAGCTTGGCAAAGAGTGGGTGCTCGTGTTGCCCGATGCCGATCGCCCATTGTTCCACGTGGTCGCCGAGTCCGTCTCCAGCGACCAGGCCCAGGCGCTGGCCGAGAAGTACGCTCGTGTGGTCAGCGGCCTGCAACAGTAGGTATTAAAAAATATCTCACACCCCCTTCAGGGGGTGTGAGATATTTTTTAGTTGAGTTCTCCTTTACCTCGCGCCGACCAGCACAGGCTCGCTGACCTGGGTATCACCTTGCTGCTCAGCCCTTCTCTTTCCAACAAGGCGCTCGACGGCCAGCCGCACGCCTTCCGTAAACTCAATTTCAGGATGCCAGAGCAACATATGATGGGCCAGGGTGTTATCCAGGATGATCGATGCAGGCTCAGCCAGCGTGTTAGAAATATAGACAGGTTCGATATCAGTCTCTAAGAGATCAACAACGGCGCGGTAGAATTGCTTGATGGTATACCCCTGGCCAGAACTAATATGCATGGTTTGATTGTGGCCTCGTTCCAATGCACACAGATTAGCTCTCACCACGTCATCGATAAATATATGATCGCACACCTCGTCCGCTGCACCACGAATGATCGGGCGCCGTCCCTCTTGCAGCATACGCACAAAATAATTCAGCGGGTGCTGGGCAAACTCGCTATCTCCTTCACCATATACATCAGCATAGCGGAAAATTGTGTGCGTCAACCCGTAGTAGCGCGTGTAATAGCGCACATACCACTCGCCGGCAACCTTGCTGATATCACATGGCCGCTGCGGACAAAGCGGAGCGTCTTCCCCCACCAGTGGAGCCTTCATAGCCGCAAGGGATTGCCCAGATTGCCTGGCGCCAGAAGCGCTTCCCCGCCCGTAGAGGCTATTTCCCCCGGAAGCGAAGATGATCTTGCCCACACAAGCCGTCACGCAGCTTTCAAGCACATTCAATAAGCCGCGCACATGTACGTCTGCATCAACCAGCGTTTGCCTGTCGAAAGGCACATCATGCGGTATGCGCTGAACTACGTGATGGCTCACAACATCAGGCCGCTCCTGCTGTAAAATAGCCCGCAGCTTCCCGTCACGAATGTCTACCTGATAAAAGCGTGCCCTGGGATCAACTGCATTGCGCGTTCCATTCACTAAGGTATCAATCACCAGCACATCATGCCCTGCATCTAGATATGCTTTCGCCAGATGAGAACCAATAAAACCTGCACCGCCAGTAATCGCTATCTTCATCCTGAAGACAACCTCCCTCATACAAAATATATAGAAAGATATAGTGCGTTGCCTGCCAGTATCTACTGCCTTTTACACCAGTATATCCAGGCGGCCTATCGACATATTCGAGGCTGTTTTCCCAGGA